>CAMZLC010000058.1 GCA_947311605.1 uncultured Sulfurovum sp. | reverse complement strand
CTTCGTTGCTACATTTTTTGTTTAATTTCAACGTACCTTAGTACGCCGAAATTAAACAAAAAATGTGCGCCTCGCATATGAAGCTTTTTACTTAGCCATCGAGATTTTAACCTTTTTACGAGTCCATCATATAAGGAGCCGTCTGGAAATAACCTGAACATCTCGTATCTCATCTTCAGGTCATCTTTGTTCGATCTTCAATCACAAAATCCTCGGCGTAGCGCAACTACGCTTGCGGTTTTGTTCAATCAGATCGAATAAACCTGACCTGAATTTGAACACGATATTGTCCAACTTATTTCCGGACGGCTCCTAAGGAGAGTTAGTGTGAAGATTTCAATTGAATATTGTACGAAGTGAAATTATAAACCCCGCGCTTCCAGTTTGGAAGATGAACTAAAAACAGAATTTGATGCTGATGTGGAACTGATTGCCTCCGAAGGTGGCGTTTATGAAGTTGTAGTTGATGGAAATAAGATTTTTTCCAAGAAGGCGCTGAGTCGCTTTCCGGATGATGGTGAAATCATTTCTTTAATAAAGGCTTAAGTGAGGCAGATGAGGATTTTGCTACTTGCCTGTTTGTAAACTGCAGGAGGAGATACACTTGCCACAATCATTTCTAGTGGTACCATGCTCGCAATAGTCGGCAAAGCCTTTAAGAAGGTCTTCGCCACCCCTTGGGCAAACTTTTAGAAAATCAATAAAAGCAATCATTCGCTTGATGACTTCCGGGGGGGCGGCATGTTCTACTTTACAGGCACCTACTTCTGCTATCTCCGGGGCAATGGCCAAGACTTCGATAAAAAATCGTTTTAAGGCATCGTGGCGAAAAATCACATCCTCTGCGGTGGTTTTACCAATGGGCGTGAGGGTGATGGGCTCGTAAGGAGCATAGTAAATGAGCCTTTTCTTTGAGAGGGTTCGCAGAGCTTCTGTGACCGATGCTCTACTCACATTCAGGCAGGTTGCAATATCTTTACTGCGAGCGACATGTTTTTTGGTGATGATATGGTAAATAGCCTCAATATAGTCTTCAAGGCTTGCACTGAGGACAACAATTTGAGTTGGCATAATGAATATATCATTCCAATTAAAGGATAAAAGTAGACACGCTGGAATAATAAAATACTCTTGTTTACCGGCATCGTCAAGTTTGATGGTAAATGAAATATGATATGTATAGAGGTGATCTGAATTAGCCCATGCTCTGTGAATTAAAAATTGAAAATCTTGCGTTGATCGAAAGCCTTCATCTTGATCTCTGCGGGAATGGCGGGAATGGTCTGGTTGTGATGACAGGGGAGACTGGTGCCGGAAAATCAATCATGCTCCGTGCCATTCATCTTCTCACTGGAGGCAGGGCTTCCACCGACTGGATTCGTAACGGATCCGAGCATTGCACGGTTGAGGCACTTTTTGAGGTTACTGCAGACAACGTTATATTGCATGGTCTGTTTCAAAAGCAGGGAATAGAGGTTGATGAAGCACTCGTCATGAAGAGAGTGGTGAGCAAGCAGGGGAGAAGCAGAATGTATATCAATGGTTCTCCCGCCACTGCCAAGATGGCTGCAGAACTTGCTGTCAATCTACTGAATGTGGCGAGCCAACATGATCATCAACAACTGTTGCAACCTGGGCTTCATTTGGACTTTCTTGATACCATGGGGGAGACCTGGCCCCTTAGAAAACAGTTTGATGAGCTTTTCAATAAGTGGCAGGAAAAACGGCAAGAGTTGGAACATCTTCAAGTACAGGAACAGGAAAAAGAACAACGAAAAGATTTTTTGAAGTATCAGGTAGACGAGATTCGGGATGTGGATCCGGTTCCAGGGGAAGATGAATTGCTCAGCGAAGAAAAGAAACGACTGAAAAGTGCTGATATGCTAATAAAAATAAGTAGAAAATCCCATAAACTTATGGAGCATTCTCTGCTTGATGGCTTAACTCAGATTCGCATGGATATGAGCCAGGTTGCAGAGATTGATGCCGATGCAAAAGAACTTGCAGCCGAACTTGCTGGATTTAGTTATCAGGCCGAAGATCTGGTTGTGAAACTTCGTGAATACAGCGATTCTTTGAATAATGATCCATATAGACTGGAAGAGGTTAACGAGCGTTTAAATGAACTGCAGGGCCTCAAAAGAAAATATGGAAACAGTCTTGAACTAGTGATCAGTTTTGCAGAAGATGCTGCATCTGAACTTCAGCAGATAAAGAACTTGGATCTGGCAGTGAGTGTTTGTGAAGCAGAAGTCGCCTCCCTTGAAAAAGAACTCTGTGCTCAGGCGGGAATTCTTACAAAGAGGCGAAAAAAAACAGCAGAAAAGCTTGAAAAGTCCATGAAAAAAGAGCTTGCTTCCCTCGCTTTTAATCAATCAGGCCTCGAAGTGCATTTTCAGGAGCACGCCAATGATGCGGCTGCGTTACGACAGAATGGCTGGGATAAGGTTGAATTCTTTTTCTCGGCAAACCCTGGTGAGCCACCACGGCCCCTCGTAAAGGTTGCATCTGGTGGTGAGCTTTCCCGATTGATGCTTGCCTTTAAATGTTTGCTTGCAAAAAAAGATATGGTGGAAACTGTTATCTTTGACGAAGTCGATGCTGGAATTAGTGGTGAGGCAGCTGAGGCTGTTGCCAGAAAAATTCAGGAACTTTCCTCCCATCATCAGGTTTTTTGTATTACCCATTTACCGCAGATTGCGGCTCGCGGAACCACTCATTTCCTTGTGGAAAAAGGCGTTGAAGATGGACGCACCCAATCAGGAATAAACCTGCTCGAACCTGAACAACGTGTTGATGAAGTGAGCAGGATGTTGGCAGGTGAATCAGTTTCTGATCAAACACGTGCCTGGGCAGAAGAGTTATTGGCAAAAGGAAGGGCAGTAGCATGAAACAGGTAACAGCAATTGCTCTTTTTTCAGGTGGTTTGGATTCCATCCTTGCAACAAAACTTGTGGCTTCATTAGGTGTACGGGTTTTGGCTGTGAAATTTGTCACCCCATTTTTTGATTATGAATTGCTCGATGATCCCGAGAAATATAAAAAGGAAGTCATGGATAAATATGGAATTGAAGTAATTCTCCATGATTTAAGCCATAACTATCTAGATCTGTTGCATAACCCATCACATGGGTTTGGGAAAAATTTTAATCCCTGCATTGATTGTAAAATCCTTATGTTTACCCGGGCTAAGGAAATGATGGCTGAATATGGTGCATCTTTTTTGATAAGTGGTGAGGTTCTTGGGCAACGTCCCATGTCTCAGCGACGTGATACACTGCGGGTTATTGAACGTGACTCTGATAATGACGGGCTTTTGCTGCGTCCCCTTTCTGCCAAACTTATGGATCCGACAATTGCTGAAACTGAAGGCTGGATTGACAGGGAAAAGCTTCTTAACTTCAGCGGTCGTGGGCGAGTAAGACAGATAAAACTTGCAAAAGAATATGGCATTATAGATTTTCCGGCACCGGCTGGGGGGTGTATTCTTGCTGATCCCATTCTTAGTACCAGAATAGAAAAAATCTATCGGGACGATTTTGTTATAAAAGCGGAAGAGATAACAGTTAATGATATCCGTTTTTTACTACTTGGCAGACAATTTCTGTTGCCAAATGGATATTGGCTGATTCTTGGTCGTAATGAAAAAGAAAATATCAAGATTGAAGAGTTAGCTGAGGAGAATGACATTCAACTCCACATGCCAGATAGACCTGGCCCTACAGCTTTGCTTCGGAATGCAAAGATAAGCTTGGAAATCAGTGAAAAAAAAGACGAAATACTGGCCATGGCAATTGGATTGGTCGTTCGATATGGAAAAAAAGTGAAGAATGATCCCGGGGCAGAAGTAGAAATTAAAGGATTTGAAACAAAATACAGGACTGTTGGCTCTCAAGTGACAGAGCAACTCTGTAATGAATGGATGCTGTGACCTGAAATAAGGATTACTTGCGTAAGACTTGTTATTTTGGTAAACGACATGTGCAAAACAAGACAATCAAATATTTGGTTCTTGGCCATATTGTGTTTTTTCAATTAAAGTAAGTTTGTTTGTGAGGACATAGACTTGTCGTACTGGTGAATACCTGAAGTTGAGAATACGACTATTGCAATTTGGAAAGAAATTGATTGTTATAAATCACTAAAATTTGGAGAATATCGTGTTCAACGATAAGTCAATACTCATTACCGGTGGAACCGGATCTTTTGGGAAACAATACATTAAGACTATTTTACAGAAGTATAAGCCAAAACGGTTAATAGTTTTTTCACGCGATGAGCTGAAGCAATTCGAGATGGAGCAAGTATTTAACGATGAATGTATGCGTTATTTTATTGGTGATGTTCGCGATCAGGAACGACTAATCCAGGCTATGCATGGTGTTGATTATGTGATCCATGCCGCAGCTCTCAAGCAGGTTCCTGCAGCAGAATACAATCCTATGGAATGTATTAAAACAAACATTCATGGTGCAGAAAATGTTATCAAAGCAGCTATCTTGAATAATGTGGAAAAGGTTATTGCTCTCTCCACAGATAAGGCAGCTAATCCTATTAATTTGTACGGGGCAACAAAGCTTGCATCGGATAAACTGTTTGTTGCTGGCAATAATATGGTTGGCCCCAGGCCAACAAAATTTGCAGTGGTCCGCTATGGAAATGTTGTCGGATCCCGCGGTTCTGTCGTACCTTTTTTTGAAAAACTAATTGATGACGGTGCTGCTTCACTTCCGATTACTCATACTGACATGACACGGTTTTGGATCACCCTCCAACAGGGGGTCGATTTCGTCTTGAAAAATTTTAAAAGAATGCACGGTGGGGAAATTTTTGTGCCCAAAATTCCTTCAATTAGAATACCTGATCTTGCTGAATCCATGGCTCCTGGAATGGCAACAGAAATAATTGGGATTCGTCCCGGTGAGAAATTACATGAGATTATGTGCCCTGCAGATGATTCTCATCTTACGCTTGAGTTCCATGATCATTATGTGATTCGACCTTCCATAAGATTTTATCATGAGAGCCAGTTTGATTACACCTCAAATGGGATAGAGGAGAAAGGGGCGCCAGTTACTCAAGGGTTTGAGTATAACTCAGGTACCAACGATCACTTTCTTTCAGTTGCAGAGTTGAGCTCTTTTAATAATCAGGCCATGCGATGATTCCATATGGGAGACAAGAAATAACAGATGCCGATATTGAAGCAGTTATAGGGGTTCTAAAATCCGATTACTTAACACAAGGCCCCAAAGTACCCGAGTTTGAAAAGAGCGTAACAGATTATTGTAAAGTGAAACACGGTATTGCTGTCAACAGTGCAACCTCTGCATTGCATGTAGCTTGTTTGGCCTTAGGTGTTGGTGAAGGGGATATGGTCTGGACATCCCCGATTACTTTTGTTGCATCAGCCAATTGTGCCAGGTTTTGTGGGGCAGATATTGATTTTGTTGATATTGATCCTAAGACATATAATATGTGTCCTGTTGCACTTGAGAAAAAACTTAAGCAGGCAGCCATTGATAAAAGACTCCCAAAAGTTGTTATCCCTGTTCATCTTACCGGACAGTCGTGTGAGATGAAAGCTCTTAAGGAGCTTTCAGATCAGTACGATTTCGCTATTATAGAAGATGCTTGTCATGCAATTGGCGGGTGCTACAATGGTTTGCCAATAGGTAATTGTAAATACTCTGATATTACTGTATTCAGCTTTCATCCTGTAAAAATTATCACGACTGCAGAAGGTGGTATGGCTGTAACCAATTCTAATCATCTCGCCGCATCTATGCAGTTAGCTCGTAGTCATGGGATAACACGGGATAGTGAAAAGTTTGAAGGCTCATCAGATGGAGCGTGGTATTATCAGCAAATCTGTCTGGGCTATAATTATCGGATGACCGATATGCAGGCTGCTCTAGGAATCAGCCAGATAAGGCGACTGTCTGAAGTTATAAAACTGCGGCACAGTGTCGCAAAGCGCTATAATACTTTGTTGAGCGAAATGCCAATTCTATTACCTTACCAGGATCCGAATAATTATTCGGCATTTCATCTTTATGTCATAAGAATTGATGATTGCAACTTGGCTCGTCGTGAAGTTGTATTTGATTATTTGAGAGATTGCGGTATAGGAGTAAATGTGCATTATATCCCAGTTCATACTCAGCCATATTATAAAAAACTTGGTTTTAAAAGTGGTGATTTCCCCCATGCAGAAGATTATTACACCAATGCCATAAGCATACCTATGTATCATCACTTGAAAAATGAAGACCAGGATCATATTGTTGCCAGCCTTATAAAAGTAGTTGAGAATACTGAGCAATAAAATTTCTAAAAGCCGGGGAAATTGCTGGGGATAAATGGAAATCAAAACCAGAAGAACAATACTTCGTATACTTGAGGTCGCGGACGTTCAAAATCATTATGTTGACTGGTTGAACAATCCAGATATTAATAGATACCTTGAATCAAGATTTGTTACACATACTCTTGATAGCACGCGGGAATTTGTTCACCAAATAGAAGAAGATGATACTGTTTTCCTGTTTGGAATATTCATTGATAATAAGCACATAGGGAATATAAAATTAGGTCCGGTACTTCGTGAACATAAGCGTGCGAATATAGGTATACTCATTGGCGAAAGAGATTACTGGGGAAGGGGTATTGCCGTTGAGGTTATTAAGGCTGTAGCCAACTTTGCCTTTTCAGAATTGTGCCTAGAAAAAATCGATGCTGGATGCTACGAAAGCCACATTGCTTCTAAAACAATTTTTATGCGGGCTGGTTTTTCTGTTGAGAGTTTACTTCCTGGACATGTGATTTGTGATGGTAAGCGTGAAGGGGTGTATTTATTTGGCCTATTGGCAAATCGAAAGGAAATGAATTGTTGAAAATTGCTCTTGGAACAGCACAGTTTGGGCTTGATTACGGTGTTTCCAATGCCCTTGGACAGACAACTCAAGAGGAAGCTCAACAAATACTCCATGCTGCGAGTAAACATGGTGTTGATGTAATCGATACAGCCCCTCTGTATGGAACAAGTGAAGAAGTTTTAGGTGGAATATTAGCAGAGAATTATGGCCAAATTGTAACAAAAACCATTCAGTTCCCAAATAAGAAGTTAATAGTCGAAGATGCGGTAAATCTCCTCAGTTCATTTGAACAATCCTTGAAAAAGCTCAGGCGTGCCAATGTATATGGATTGCTGGTGCATGATGCTGATGATTTATTAAAACCTGGGAGTCGGTATCTTTATGATACATTGGTTCAGCTTAAGGAACAGGGAAGAGTCAACAAAATTGGCGTATCAGTATACACAGGTTCTCAAATTGATGCGATTCTTGATCAATATCATATAGACATAATTCAACTTCCAATTAATATATTTGATCAGCGACTCATTCTAGGCGGTCAATTGCTTCGATTAAAAAAAGAAGGAGTAGAAATTCATGCTCGTAGTGTTTTTCTCCAAGGCTTGTTACTGATGGATCCAGAAGCGTTACCTCCCTATTTTGATTCCATAAAAGTGCATTTGGAAAAATATCATTCCTTTGTTGTGGACCTTGATCTTTCTCCGATTCAGACAGCATTGGGTTTTGTATGTTCACTAGGTGAGATTGATCGAGTGGTTTGCGGGGTAAATACCAATGGTCAATGGCAGGAACTGATAGCTGCTTCTCGTTGTATAGTGAATTCTGAACAATTCAATAAATTCGCAATTAACGATACTCTAATGTTAGATCCTTCCAATTGGCAGATATAATATATGAATATTCTGGCAATGGTACAGGCACGTGTCTCATCTAGTCGCCTCCCTGGAAAAGTTCTTATGCCAATCCTGGGAACACCGATGCTACTTCAGCAAATAAAGCGGTTAAAGGCTTCTCAGTTGATCGACCATCTAGTTGTTGTAACCAGCACAGATGTAAGTGATGATCCTCTTGTCGAGTTAATGGAAAATGCTGACATAGCATATTTCAGAGGTAGTCTGGATAATGTTTTAGATCGATTTTATCAGGCAGCACTATTATACAGACCGAAACATGTTGTTAGAGTAACTGGTGATTGTCCAGTTATTGATCCTTTTATTGTTGATGACGTAATTGGGGTTCACCTTAAAGATGGAAATGATTACACCACGAATGCACTAGTGCCGTCATTTCCTGACGGATTAGATGTGGAAATTATGACCTTTGATGCATTGCACAAGGCTTGGGAGAAATCACGGTTACCTTCTGAAAAAGAGCATGTTACCTATTTTATTCAGAAGCACCCGGATTTATTTCTGTTGAAAAATGTTGTATCAAAAAAAGATTTGTCTTTTCTTCGTTGGACGGTTGACGAACCGGAGGATTTTGATCTTATTTCGGAATTCTATAAAGAATTGTATTCAGCAAAACCAGATTTTAGTATGACTGATATTCTTGGTCTTCTTGAAAGCCGTCCGGAATTGAGATTTTTGAATACCCATTTTGAACGTAACGAGGGGCTTGATAAATCTCTACAAGAGGATGCTGATTTTTTAAAAAGACAAGGAAATAATGAAAAATAGATATAGAAACTCAGATATTTATTTGCAAAGGGCTTTGAACGTCATTCCTTTAGCTTCACAAACGTTTAGTAAAAGTATCACTCAGTTTCCTCAGGGTGTTTCACCGCTGTTTATTGAGCGCGGCCAGGGGTGCAGAGTGTGGGATGTTGATGGAAACGAATATATTGATTTCATGAATGCCTTGTTATCGGTAACCCTTGGATATAACGATGCCGACGTAACCAAAGCAGTTCAAAAGCAAATTGAAAATGGTGTCTCTTTCTCCCTGCCACACCGCCTTGAAACAGAAGTTGCTGAAATCATAGTGGAATTGTTCCCATGTGCGGAAATGGTACGTTTTGGTAAAAATGGTACTGATGCAACGTCAGCTGCAATTCGACTTGCTCGCGCCTACACAGATAGAGACCATGTTGCTGTTTGTGGGTATCATGGATGGCAGGATTGGTATATTGGTTCTACAACCCGTAATCTTGGGGTACCGAAGGCAGTCCGAGAACTGACACACACATTTTGTTATAATGACCTTGATTCATTACAAGAGCTGTTTGAGCAATTTCCAGGACAGATAGCTGCAGTTATTATGGAGCCTATGAATGTTACCTGGCCTAAGGGAGGATTCTTAAATGATGTTAAGGAGTTGGCCAAACGGAATGGTGCTGTCCTCATTTTTGACGAAATAATCACAGGTTGTCGTTTTGCCAAGGGGGGAGCACAAGAACTTTTTAATGTGGTTCCCGATCTTGTTACAATAGGTAAGGGGCTTGCAAATGGTTTTCCATTATCTGCTGTTGCTGGTAAAAAAGAGATCATGTTATTTATGGAAAAGATCTTCTTTTCAGGAACTTTTGGTGGAGAGACTGCATCTTTGGCCGCAGCACAAGTTGTATTAACCAAAATTATGAATCAAAATGTTGTTGAAACACTGGCTTCTCAGGGCAAAAAAATAATAGATGGAATAGTTCAACTTATTAAAAAGCACGAAGTTGAATATATCTTTTCTGTCAGTGGACATCCTTCCTGGTCGTTTCTTCAAACTAATGCTGTTGAACAAATTAGTTCATGGGATATTAATACATTGTTATTCCAAGAGTTGTTTGCAAGGGGAATCATTGCACTTGGTTGTCATAATATGAGTTACAGCCATACCGATGAAGACATTTTATCTCTGCTAAATACCTATGATGAAGTATTTCCATTTATTCGAACCGGAATTGAACAACAGAATATTCATAAACTATTGAAAGTCAACCCATTAAAACCACTGTTTAAAGTACGTTGAAGATGAATATTGTTTTTCGTGTCGATGCATCCACTGCTATGGGCAGTGGCCATGTTATGCGAACGCTTACTTTGGCGGACGCATTAAAGAATAGAGATTGTAGCACTTTTTTTATTTGTCGGGAGCTTGATGGCAACCTTATTTCTTATATAAAAAAACGAGGACATCGTATTGTGTCTTTGCAATATTCACCAGATATGCATGCCACAGGAGCATCTGAATGCAATTGGCTTGGGGGGTCATTGGAATGCGACAGAGATGATACACTGAAAGCCTTGGACGTCTGTGGAACCGTAGATTGGCTTGTTGTCGATAATTATGGTATTGATCTTCGTTGGCATAAAGCCATTAGAGGACGCGTTGATAATATTATGGTTATTGATGATTTAGCAGATCGTAATTATGATTGTGATATCTTGCTTGACCAAACTTTTGAGAGAGATAAAAGCGATTATATCCAACTGGTCCCTGACATGTGTCGCTGTCTATTGGGGACAGACTATGCGCTGCTTAGACCACAGTTCAAGGAATGGAGAGAGGAGGCGTTGGTTCGGAGAAAAACGTTTTTTGGAAGACACCCCAGAATTCTTGTAAGTATGGGAGGGACAGATCCAAATAATCTGACTTCTGTGGTCCTTTCTGCATTACAAAAGATTGCATGGGGTGAGCCTGTTTCAATAGAAGTGGTGTTAGGGCAACACGCTCCCCATCTCAATTCCGTAAAAGAACAGGCCAAACGATCCATATTGGAAATAAAGGTTTACCAGAATATTTACAATATGGCTGAAATAATGTCTTGCACTGATTTGGCCATTGGGACAGGGGGAACAACGAGCTGGGAAAGATGTTGTCTGGCATTGCCAACAGTATTAGTTGTAGATGCTGAGAATCAGGAATTGATTTCTAAGAAGCTGTCCCGTGTTGGAGCTATTACAGCACTACATCAATCTGAGAGTCTAGAAGAAGAGGTTAAAACTGCAGTAGAGGATATATTGTTCAATCATGAACATTATTCTCGAATGTCCAGAAAAGCGGCAACAATTTGTGATGGCTGTGGTGTCAGTAGGGTAGTGGATATGGTGTGTGAAAATGTTTAAGAAAACAATTGAGATTGGTTCCCATGTGGTAGGGCCCGGAATGCCTGTTTATATTGTTGCAGAGATTGGCATAAATCATAATGGTGACATGGGGCTGGCAAAAGAGATGATTTTGGCGGCAAAACAAGCCGGAGTTGATGCTGTTAAATTTCAGAATTATCGGACAGAGGATTTTCTTGCTGATCGAAAGCTTACTTATCGGTACTTGTCTGAGGGTAAAGAGGTTGAAGAACCACAATTTGACATGTTTAAACGCTGTGAGCTTTCCAGGGAAAATCTAGTTGAACTTGTTAGTTTTTGCAAGCTTCACAATATTGATTTTCATAGTACTCCAACGAATAACGATGGCATAAATGATTTAGTTGATCTCGGCGTGAATGTCTTGAAAAATGGTTCGGATTATCTGGTAAATTTGCCATTGATAGAAACCATGGCGAGAACTGGTTTGCCTGTTGTTTTGTCTACAGGCATGGCAACACTCGCTGAAATAGATACTGCCGTCCAGATTTTTCGGGAAAGTGGAAATGATCGGTTGATACTTTTACACTGCACATCCCAATACCCTACACCTCCAAGTGAAGTAAATATTACCAGAATCCGAACATTAGCGTCATGTTTTGGTGTTGTTACAGGTTTTAGTGATCACAGTGATGGTAAAACTGCTGCTGTCCTTGCTGCGGGATTAGAGGCTAGCTGGATAGAGAAACATTTTACTCTAGATAAAAATCTTCCTGGCCCAGACCAACGATTTTCTGCTGATCCTCTACAGATGGCTTCTTTGGTTAAGGGCGTGCGAGAAACAGAAATAATGCAGGGAACCTCAGCTATTGGTCCAACTGAGAATGAAATGGGTAGCAGAATGCTCTTCAGATTGTCATGCGTTGCGGCAAGAGACATGGAAAAAGGTGAAATTCTGAACAAAAGTGATATCGTTTTCCAACGACCTGGTGATGGGATTCCTCCTGCACAAGCTCATATGCTTTCAGGGTTGGCTGTAAAACAGTTAATATCAAAGGGAAAAGTTCTATTACAGGAGGATTTTATATGACTGGTTCAGGAACATATGATCCAATATGGGAAAAAAAATATAGCGAGGGGCATGCGGAACGTTATCCGTGGGATTGCATAGTAAGTTTTATTTTTAGTAATGCTCCTCGGGACCGTGAGAAAAATGAAATTCGTGTACTGGAGGTTGGGTTTGGTACAGGTAGTAATCTCTGGTTTGCAGCCAGGGAAGGCTTTTCTGTTGCAGGTGTTGAAGGCAGTAAGAGTGCTGTGGAATTTGCGAATAAGCGATTCATGAAAGATGGTTTAAAGGGTGATTTAAGAGTTGGAAATTTCACAGACTTATCTTTTGAAGATGAGTCTTTTGACCTTGTAATAGATCGTGAAGCATTATGTTGCGTTGGAGAAACTGCTCAGCAAAAAGCAGTTCGGGAAGTTCATCGGGTGTTAAAAAAAGGGGGTAAATTTCATTACAATGGATACGCCGATTCACATTCCAGTTATCGAGCAGGTACTCCGGGACCTGATCGGGTGATTCAAAACATTACTGGTGGTAACCTAGTGGGGGTGGGCCCGATACACTTTATTTCTCGTAAAGATATTGATCAATTTTTTGCTAAAGGATGGAAGTTGCACAAAGTTCAGAGGTTGGAATTGACTGAGATGTTGACTCCAAGTGGTGGTATTCATGCTGAATGGTTTGTTGTCGCGGAGAAAACCGATGGCTAAGGAGGACGTTTCTGTTCGACATGCAGTTTTGGGTGATATTGGCACTATTTTTTTGTGGAGAAACCTTCAAGAGATTGTTCAGTTGTCTAAATCGCAGCGAACTGTTACCTGGGAGGAGCATAGTGATTGGTTTGGCTCTGCTCTGAAAAATTCACAACATTCAATTTATATTATTGCTTATCAAGGGAAAAGTGTTGGATTATGTCGTTTTGAAAGGAATATGAAATTTTGCGAATTAACAATATATCTTATCCCAGGTGAATACCATAAAGGAATAGGAACTAAGGCCATCAATGTGTGTATGCAAAATGAGTCCCCTAATTGTTCATCATTCCGGGCAAAGGTAAGGCGGGATAATTATAGAAGTAGAAGGTTCTTTGAGAAAAATGGGTTTTCTTTGCTTGAGAGAAATAATGAAATCTTTATTTATGAAAAAATAACGTGGTAATATATGAATCCGTCTGATTCCATTGTTGAAAAATATACAAAATTAGTTGGGAAGTATGGCCTGTCATATCGGACCTTAGATTGGGGAAGTCAAAAATCACAACAGCTTAGGTTTAAAATTTTGTCAGAGATTGCTCCTTTAGAGGGAACGTCAGTTCTAGATGTCGGATGCGGATTATGCGACTTTTATGAATATCTGCAGAACAAAGGAATCAATGCAAATTACTATGGAATCGACATCACTCCCAATATGGTAAAAAAGGCACAGCAACGTTTTCCAGGGGTTACCATCGAGTTGAAAGATATAGTTTTAAGCAATGATTTGCCAAGTTTTGATTATGTAGTAGCGAGTGGTATTTTTTATCTTTTACCATCAGTTAGACATGTTGAGGATATAATTAAAGCAATGTTTTCAGTTGCTCGCTTAGGAGTGGCATTTAATTCTTTAAGCGATTGGGGGGGAGAGGGTGAAAAAGGTGAACTTGTTTTAACACCAGAAAAAACTGTTACATATTGTAAGAGTATGACGAAACAAATATCTTTACGTCATGACTACATGCCTCACGATTTTACGATGTTTTTATATAAGGAGATGGTTTGATTGTATCTATTGCCCAGCCCGCTTACCTCCCTTGGTTAGGTTATTTTGATCGTATCAACAAATCAGACCTTGCAATCGTACTTGATGACGTACAAATCGAAAGACGTGGGGTTACACAT
Source organism: uncultured Sulfurovum sp. (assembly GCA_947311605.1). GTDB lineage: Bacteria > Campylobacterota > Campylobacteria > Campylobacterales > Sulfurovaceae > JAAXPZ01. The sequence continues at coordinate 68,552 of CAMZLC010000058.1, read as the reverse complement.
CGCAATAAAATTTTAGGATTACATGGGCCCATATGGCTAACAGTACCAATCAATAAAAAAGGAAATTTCACCTCGGCGATTAATGCAATAACAATTAATCAAGATGTTAAATGGAAAAATAAACATAAAGAAACAATTAGACAGTGTTATTCCAAAGCGGCTTGTTTCAATGAATATTTTAATGATATAGTATCATTCTATGAACGAGACTGGGTATTTTTAAACGACCTGCTTAGGGAGATAAGCAATTATTTACTTCAATCGCTGACGATTACAACACCGCTTCAATACAGTACGGAGATGGGTGTTTCTGGGACTAAGAGTGATCTTATTTTGAACTTGTGCAAGGAAGTGGGAGCATCGAAGTACGTCTCTGGTCCTTTTGGCCGAGAATATTTAGATCGCAAAGTGTTTGATAAAGCAAATATCGAAGTTCTTTTTCACGACTACAAATATCCTCATTACGACCAGTCGAGAAGTGAATTTTTTCCTAATCTGTCGATACTGGATTTACTTTTTAGATATGGCCATAGTTCTTTGCGGATTCTTTCCGAAGAACAAAAGCTAGGGACAAAATGGTAACCCACAAAAATAAAGAGACAATATTAGTTGTTGCAGCTCATCAAGATGATGAGGTGTTGGGGTGTGGTGGTACCATTGCCAAGCATGCTGATCAAGGAGATGATGTATATGTGCTCATTCTGGCAGATGGTGTCACTTCCAGAGGGAAGGGGCAAAAAGATGTGGATTTAAGAAATCAGGTTTCTGCTGATGCCGCAGCAATTTTAGGTGCTCACGCACCTATTTTATTGAATTTACCAGATAACAGGATGGACAGCCTGTCCTTATTGGAAGTTGTGCAGCTAATAGAACCCTTTATAGAAAAAATTAATCCTGATATTATTTACACCCACCACGGCTATGATTTGAATATTGATCATCAGATTACCCATCGTGCTGTACTGACCGCATGTCGTCCATCTCCTTCTAGTAAGATCACGGCTATATTTAGTTTTGAAGTACTTTCCAGCACTGAGTTGAGCCTATCCGGACAGACAGGAACGTTTTCACCTGTGCATTCGGTTGATATCACAAATACGTATCATCGGAAACTCGAGGCTTTACATTGTTACGATTCTGAAATGAAAGCATTCCCTCATTCTCGGTCATACAAGGCTATTGAGTCTCAGGCCATACTAAGAGGAGCTCATGCTGGTTTTTCTGTTGCAGAGGCTTTTGGTGTTTTACGCCAAGTTTGGCGTTAGGTATCCTGGCTGTGTATTATCGAAAAAAGATAAATCACATAATCGTATATTTACACACCCAATTATCAATTAAAATATCAACAGGTAATGTGTTCATTTTCTTTAAATTTACTTAATGTCAAACTTGATGGCGTCGTAAAAACTCTTCATCTGCTTCGTTGCTACATTTTTTATTTAGCCATCTTTTAATTGACCTTTTTACGAGCTTATCAAACTTATTATAATCTTATGTATTGTGTTTTACCGATTGAAGTTATTCAAAGAGATTTTGAAGGGCGTTTACTTTTATGTCTTGAGCTTATCAAGCGAGGGTTTGATTGTATTCTTGGGAAAAAAGAAGAAGTTCATCAGTATATGTTTCAAGAAAGACAGCCGTTTGTATATATAGCAAAAGGAATAAATGGTGCAATAGATCCGAGAATTAAAAAAGCTGGCGGTATTCTCGCTATCTTGGATGAGGAAGGTGGAGTTTTTACTAGGTCATTATCTAATGTATGTCTTCGGCTGACAGATGAAACAATTCCTTTTCTTGACGTATATTTCTCTTGGGGGGAAGAAATTAGGAATGAGTTATTAGAGCAAAAAACATCATTGGATAAGAATAAAAATGTAGTTTCTGGCAATCCTCGATTTGATTTATGCAGACCTGAATTTAATAGCTACCATCAAACTATTTCTTGTGGCAAAGAAACAATAAAGCCGGACTATATTTTGATAAACACAGATTTTGCCTTTGTAAATAATCAACTTGGCTGTGAAGGCCGTATTAAGTTTGATAAGAAGAATGCTTTCTTGAGAGAATACGACAAAAAAGTTGGGGGCGATTATTTTAACCCTGAGAGAATTAACAGAGAAGAGGAGTATCAACAGACTGTTTTTGATGGATTTGTGGAAATGATACTTGCGCTGGCTGAGCGTTTTAAAGATAAGGATATTGTTATTCGTCCACATCCTGTCGAAAATTTGAATACTTATCAGCAGCTCTTTGCAGAAATTAGTAATATCCATGTAATTAGAGAAGGAAATGCACAAAACTGGATAAACGGAGCCCTTACGGTTATACATCACGACTGCACTACGGGTATTGAAGCAATGTTGATGGGCAAATTAACTATCTCTTTCTGTCCTGCTTATGATCCTGAACTGGTTCAATGGTTGCCTGTTGAGGCTGGCTATAAGATAACAGACCTTGGTATATTGTTAGAGGTCGTCCAGGATTGTGTGGATGGGCAACAAGGAATCGGTGTGTATTCGGAAATATATGATTTTGAGCTAATAGAAAAATATATCGCTAATGTTGGATTATATTCAGCTGGTACAATAGCTGATTTTATTTTAAAGCGAACACCAGTGTGGGAGAAAAGATGCCAAGGGCATCTTGAGGAAGAATCTGCTTCAATTTCTACGGTAGCACAATCATCTTTGTTGAGTATGGTAGTAACTATGGTCAAATCACTCTGCCATCGACAAATAAACAGACAGGCTGACACTGATGTAGAGGGACTAAAACGTAACAAATTCCCCGGAATTTCACATGATGAAATTAGTGCAAAAGTATCCATTTTTTCTGATGCAATCGGTTTGAAATCACCTGTTTTTATCAAAGCAATTGGCACAGATAGTTACTATTTGAGTTCCACTTCATAAGTTGATACTTGGTGCTGGATGAGAATTATACGTGGCTTTAATCGAATGTTCTGGTATTTGGTCTTTTCTTTATGTAATACAATCGAAATTAGGCATGATGTTGCGGTGATCGGTGAGATTATTGAGGAACTAAGAGGTTATTCCTTGGTCAAGAGAGGCGCTGTTATAAAAAACGGTTCTTTTGTTCGGTTTCAGTCTTATATCGTAAATCCAAGGAACTTGACCATGGGATCTGGTTCAAAACTGGGTGTGGGGGCCAAATTGTTTTTATTTGATCGGTTAGAAATAGGGGATAATGTTGAGATTGGTTCTGATTTGACTGTGCACACTTCTGAGCACAGGATTGTTTCTCCTGACTTACCTTTGTGTAAACAAGGAGCAATTTACGAACCTGTCACAATTGGTTCTGACGTATATATAGGATCAAGAGTTGTTATTCTACCTGGCTCAATAATTGAAAATCGTGTTGTTGTGGGTGCTGGAGCTATTGTGAAGGGAACCCTGCGGTCAGGAGCAATATATGCTGGAGTACCAGCAAGAAAAATAAAAGCATGTGAATCAAATGAACAGAACTAACCGTAGTGAACTGAAAATTTACCAATATTTTCAAAGCTTAATAAGTGTCTCTGAATGTTGAAACTTGGTTCTTTTGGATATTATTTTTCTGTTTTTAGAAGTTATACTGGTTGGTCATTTTACCTGTTTATAGTGTTGTCCCTTATTGCAACACTATTAGAAAGCCTGGGTATTGCTAGTGTCGTTCCTCTTTTGACCTTGAACTCAAAGGTTGATTCGCAAGATTATATTTCTAGAATTCTTACAACAATATTAGATTTTTTTAACCTTGAGAAGACGTTTTCTTCGCTGATAATTTTTATTGTTATTGTATTTTTCCTGAAATCAGTTTTTTACTTATTCCAGGAAGTATCCCGTCTCTATATCATTAATTCTTTCCTCAGGGAACTGAAGACATATTTTGCTGTTGAATATAGCAAGATGAAATACAGCTATTTTGTCAATACTACGACAGGATATTTTAATAATATTGTGAATAAGGAGTGCGATACCACAATAGGGTCCTTTCGCCGCTATTCTGAAGTCGTGGTTGCACTTTGTTCAGCAATGGTATTTTTGTCGATGTCGCTAGCTATTAATCTGTATTTTACAATAATTATTATCTCAGCGGGTGCAACAGTACATTTTCTGTTTAAGAAAATTCGGATATTGTCCTCGGGATTTTCATTTGAATTGGCAAATTCAAATGCCAAAATCCAGGATTTCTTTATTCAATTCATTCATTATTTTAAATACTTGAAATCTACTGGCAATGCAGCAACTGTATCGGCCTCCCTAACTAATGAAATAAAGGTAAATACAAGGTTGATGTTTTCAACCCAACTCCTTAACGCCTTCACGAATTCTACTTTTGCCTTTATCAAAATCCTGCTCTTTCTCGTCGTTTTTTATTATATTGTGGAAATTCGAGGACAAAGTGTAATAACTGCACTGATTCCTGTTCTTTTTATTCATAAAGGTATTACCTATCTTTTTTTGGCTCAGGAACGATGGCAAAGTTTTTGCGGTATGATTGGTGGCGTACGTACGGTCGAAATTGCAAAGAAAGCTTTAGCGGTTAACCAGGAAAGGACGTATGGGACCTGTATAAATGGTTTTAATTCATCCTTGTCTGTTGATTGTGTTAATGTCGCTTATGGTGAGGATATAATACTAAAAAGTGTAAGTATTAATATTCAAAAAAACACCTGTATTGGTATTGCCGGGCCGTCAGGGTCTGGTAAAACCACCATTCTTGATCTTATTACTGGCTTGGTTGTTCCCTCCAAAGGGAATGTTCTGCTTGACGGAAAATCTTATAATGATATTGATATGTACTCGTTACGTTCTCTTTTCGGGTATATTACTCAGGAACCGGTTGTGTTTAATGATACCATTCTGAATAACATCACCTTGATGAAGTTTAGAGATACAGAGCAGGAATGGAAACGTGTTTACCAAGCCGTGAATATGGCAAATTGCAATGAGTTGATTGAGCAAGCTCCAGAGGGCTATTCCACCAAAGTTGGAGATAAGGGGGTTAAGTTGTCAGGTGGGCAGCGCCAGCGTATCTCCATTGCCAGGGAGCTGTATTTGTCTCGAGAAATTTTGATATTTGACGAAGCGACATCAGCACTCGATACTGAATCTGAAAAATCTATTCAGAACAGTATACAGGCAATGTTAGGTAGCAAGACTATGATTCTTGTGGCACATCGCCTATCGACGTTGAAAATCTGTGATATTATCTATATTGTTGAAGATGGGAAAATAATTGAAAAAGGATCCTGGGATGAATTGTTGGAACGAAAAGGTTCCCGCTTCTCCAGGATGTGCGAGAACCAGTGCATTATTAGTTGATTTTGCTTATTAATGAGAGGTAAACAGTGATACGGATCGGGATACTTGCAGCAGGTCGTGTTGTACAAAATAGATATAATGATGTTTTCCTTAACGAACTTCAAGGGGCTGTAATCACAGCAGTTTGTGATAAAGATTTAGAAAAAGCTGAGAAAACTGCAGCTTTGTTTGATGCAGTTCCACTGACCGATGATACAGAGTTGTTTTTGAGGAAAGATGTTGATGTTATTTTAATTGCAACAGAATCAGGAAATCATCATAGACATGTCCAGGCGGCACTTAATGCCGGCAAACATGTAATTGTTGAAAAACCACCAGCTTTATTGCCAGATCAAGTATTAAAAGATGAGAAGCTTGCAGCTGAAAAGGGCTTGATGTATGCAGTGATTTTCCAGAATCGCCTTAATCCTGCCATGATTAAACTCAAAGAAACTTTTGATGCTGGTCGATTTGGTAAGATCGTGCTGGCCACTATTCGTCTTCGCTGGTGTCGTTATCAGGATTATTATGAAGATGGTTGGCATGGTACCTGGAAAATGGATGGTGGTGTTATTAATCAGCAGGCTATTCATCATCTTGATGCTTTACAGTGGGTTTGTGGCCCGGTCGCGAAGGTATGTGCTCTCAAGACGAATGCTCTAAATGATCTTGAAGCAGAAGATACAATGGTTGGTTCGTTACTTTTTGAAAGCGGTGCTTTAGGTGCCATCGAGGCAACCACTGCAGCCAGGCCTGAAGATTTTGAAGCATCCATGTCCATTGTTGGAGAAAAAGGACTGGCAGTAATTGGCGGTATTGCTCTAAACAACATTGATACCTGGGATTTTGTTGAGAAGATCCCGGAAGATACTACAATTCCAACTGATTATTCCCAGGAAGTGCCAACTGGATATGGCTTATCCCATGGTCCTTTGATGCAGGAAATAATTGACAGACTCGCTGCTGGCAGGATAGATCCTCCAATTACTGGTACTGCCAGTTTGCCAGTTGTTAATTTTGTTCATGCTCTCTATAAAAGTGTTGAAACGGGAGGTTGGATCGCAATGAAAGATCGACTACTCTCTGATAAACTCGGTCGATAAAACCACTCCGGTTCTTTTGGAAGAGGTAATAGAATATGAATCAATTAACTTCTTTACTAAGTAATGGCGATACTTTAGATTTTGGCGCAACGCGCTATTATGCAGCAATTCTTGGTGAATCGCCTTCACAGGGGGCCCGTTCACCATTGTTGTGGAATGCTGCTTTTCAGCGGGAAGATATTTCTGCTTTTATGCACCCAATGGATTTACCACCTAACCGGTTGGAGTATGTAGTAGCTGCCTTGAAAGATGATTCTCGTTTTATCGGTGGTGCGGTTACAATGCCGTATAAAGTAGAGATATTACCATTTTTGGATAAGGTTCAGCCTGAAGCAAAAATAATAGGTGCTGTTAATTGTATCTATCGAAGTCAAGCGGGGTTGGTTGGAACGAATACAGATGGTGCAGGTGCTTTGTGGAGCCTCACGGAAAAACTCAAGAAAAATGGTGAAGATCTCAATGGGAAGAAAATACTATTAATTGGTACAGGTGGTGCAGGAAGTGCCGTTGCCACGTACGTTGCCAATGAGATCGGGGCACAGGGGACAATATTATTATCCAACAGGAATGAGCATTCTGCGATGATACTCGCAGATAAATTAGGAGATGTTTGCAAGAGTTCTTCTATTGGCTGGCCAATAAACACTAGCGATGTTGCTAATACTGATATTATTATTAATTGTTCTTCAATTGGATTTGAAAATATGCTTCGGGATGGAGGAGGATTTATAAGTCTCCGGCCATATACTTCTATCGGCTCAATCGACAAAACTGCAAATGTTCCAGTGAATACAGATGAAGGGGAGAGAGCATATTGTCGGCAGGTGAGAGAGTCTGTAAAGAAAAACCTCAACCAGGCAATGGAGATACTCATTGCCGCAGACAGTCCTATGGTTTTTGATATTATATATCAACCTGAAGAAACAGTTTTACTTTTCCTGGCTGGTCTGGCAGGTTGCAACACTCTTAATGGTAGAGAAATGAACCTAGAGCAGGCTGTTATTGCATATGATATGGCCACTGTTGCTGCAAAGTTGCGGTTATCTGATCGTGACTTGGTAAGAAGTACAATGGCAAAGGTTTGACAAACGTTTTACTGATTAAAGTAAATCATAGCATTCATATATTAAATAAGGACACCAAATGAAAGATATATCAGAAAGTGATCTGCAAAATAATATCCCTCTTGTATGTCGGCAGGATTATAAACGTGAGGTTATTGCGGGTAATGTAGAAATTGGTGGCAAGGAATTAACCCATATGGCCGGGCCATGCACAGTAGAGAGCCGCGATCAAATTCTTGAAACTGCAAAGGCTGTTAAAGAGGCTGGAGCTACTATGTTGCGAGGTGGCGTTTTTAAACCTTTGACTTTTCCCTACGGAGATCCTCTTGGGCAGCCTGATGCGGGTGCAAAAGGCACTGGCCTTGATCGCAATGTTGTGATGACTTTACCTGAAATGTTTAAGGCGGCAGAGAAACGATTGGCTTATCTCAGAGAAGCTGGTGAAAAATACGGATTAGCAGTCGTTTCTGAAATAACTTATGCCTCTTCCATTGATATGATGACCGACTATGTTGATATGTTTCAAATAGGATATCGGCACATGTTTAATATGGATTTAATAGAGGTTTTAGCTAAAACGGCTAAACCGCTACTTATTAAACGCCATTATGGAGAAAGTTTACGTTCTTTATTAGGAGTTTGTGAACATTTTGAGGCGCGCGGAAAACATAATTTTGCCATTTGCGAAAGAGGCGTCTCTGTTGCTCATACACATAATGTTGATTCTCGTGCAATTTTGGATATTCAGGCTATTCCAGCTCTTAAAGAATATGCGCCTTCTGTCCCAGTAATCATTGACCCCAGTCATGCTACTTTTAAGCGAAAATATGTTGCTGCCATGTCTCGTGCTGCTATTGCAGCAGGTGCAGACGGTTTGCTAATTGAAGTTCATCCTGATCCAGAACAGGCATGGGTTGATCCACTACAGGCATTAGGTTTTTCTGATTTTAGTAATCTTGTAAGCGAACTTGATGGAATACGGAATGTCATTACTCCCTGAAATGGAACTGGTTGTAGATCCAGGCAGGAAAATTGAAATTATACTGGGTAATGATGTTCGGTTGCCAATGGAATCTGTTATTCAATGTCCACGAATTGAGATTGGAGATTACAGTAGAATAAATGGTGCGATTAATATACGCGGGAGTGAAAATTGTGTTATCGGAAGATATTGTGCATTGGGATATGGGATACATATTTTAACAACAGATCATCACACTTGTTATCCAAATGTGCAGATAGGATTTCAACGAAAACATGGGTTTAAGAGTATTGTCAAAACCAATGGACCTGTTGTTCTTGGACATAATGTCTGGATAGGGGAAAATGTAACAATATTACCTGGTGTGTCAATTGGGAATGGGGCTGTGATCGGAGCAGGAAGTGTGCTAACTAAAAATATTGCTTCTTATTCTGTTAATTACGGTAATCCAAGCCGTCAGCATCGTTGGAGGTTCAGTCAAGATATTATCGATCAACTTGAAACCATTCAATGGTGGGATTGGCCTGAAGAGCGAATTAAACAAAATGCGTCTTTTTTTAACTTGGATTTAGAAAGGATAGAAGGTGATATCTCGAAATATATTGATGAAGATTTTAAAGACTGAAGGCAGGTTGGTTTTAAATGAACCTGGAAAGAGAAACATATGAAGAAAATATCCATAATCATTAGATCTAGAAATGAAGAAAAATGGATTACTTCATGTTTAGATGCCATTTTTAGTCAATCTATTCAGGATATTGAAGTTGTTCTGGTTGATAACAAGAGTACGGATCGTACCATCGAAAAAGCCAAGGCTTTTGATGTAAATGTTATACGTTATGAAGCTGATGTTTTTAAACCTGGTTATGCTATCAATCTTGGGGTTCAGGCGTCTACAGGCGAGTACTTTGTTGTTATTTCAGCACATTGTATCCCTGTTGATCAGTATTGGCTGGAGAATTTAGTTAGAAATTTCACTTCCCCTGAAACTGCAGGTGTCTATGGCCGGCAAGAGCCACTTTCTTTTACGAGTGACTTAGATAAACGTGATCTTATAAATATTTTCGGTTTGGACAAAAAGTATCAAAAGAAAGATCCTTTTTTTCATAATGCAAACAGTATGGTGAAGCGTGTTGTCTGGGATGAATTTCCTTTTGATGAAGGAGCTGATCATATAGAAGATAGAATCTGGGCTCAGAAGATTCTAAAAAATGGATATCAAATAATTTATGAACCAGAGGCTAGTGTTTATCACTACCATGGTATCAACCAGGGACGAAATGTAACCAGGGCAAAGGGGATAGTTAGAATACTGGAACAAATTCATAATCAAAAATATAGTTGTGTTTTAGAAGGACTTAATATTGTTGCTATTATTCCTTCAAGAGGTGCTCCCAGAAAGATAAACGGCCGATATTTGATAGAAAAAACCATTGCAAATGCAAAAAAATCAAAGTTGCTAAACAAGATTGTTATTGCTTCTGATAATAATGAAACGATTGATATCGCAGACAAGCTGAACACAACTGCTATATTGAGGCCAAAAGATCTATCTTTTCCCTATATTTCATTAGTCCAGGTTTACAAATATGTACTGGATCAATTGGCTGACAAAAACTATTATCCCGATTTAATTTTTTTATTGGAGGAAGAGTTTCCATTTCGGTCGGATAAATTAATAGACCGGATGATTGAAGGACTTCTCCACGGTGGATATGATAGTGTGATTGCTGCCTATCGGGAATACGGATCTCTTTGGCGGCCTGAAGGTGATGAGCTGATAAGGGTCGATGAAGGTATGGTACCATCAAAGTTAAAGACCCCTTTGTATCGTGGTATCATGGGGCTTGGATGTCTTACTCACCCAGAAGCTATTTATGGTGGAAAAAAACTAGGTAAAAAAGTTGGACTCATTGATGTGGACAATGATATAGAAAAATTTTGTATTGAATCTACTCTCAAGCTCAAAATTGCAGAATATATAGAAACCAAATGTTCTTAACGGAACTATAACTTTTAATCTATCGATACATTATGGACTTTCAAACTGTTGGAAATAAAATTATCGGCAATGTTGTGCCTGTACCTGGTCAATTTAATAAAGATCTGTCTGTAAATTTACAGGGATATCGTGATCACATTTCTTTTCTTTTAGAGCATAATATGAAGGTCTTTTATCTGGCGCATTCTGCTTCAGAATTTGGATTTATGACTTTAAGTGAACGGATTGAAGTAACCAAAACAGTGTCTTTGGCGGTTGGTGACAATGGAATCGTTTTAGCTCAAGCTGTTGGTGGGGGATGGGGGGAAGAACAGACTACTGAGGCTAAAATGCTTTATGATGCTGGGGCTACCGCCATTGTTGTAATGCCCGTTCCCATTAAAGAAGGCAGCACCTTCTTTAACTGCAAGTATTTGCGATCAGGATATTCTGCAGATAGACACGATGATTATTATGTTGATTATATGGAAAAGTTTGCGGTTGATACAGGTGCACCTCTGGTTTTTCATGATAAGCTTTTTGGGAATGGTCTCGGTCTTTCCTATGATGCTTTAGAAAGAATTTCACAAATTGAAAATATTGTCTGCTTAAAAATCCATATGGCTGACCCATGTGCCAGGCAGGCGATTTATAGTACGCTTGGTCAGAAAGTTGCCAGCTATGATGGCCTGCATAAGCCCTTACAACTGTGGTCATTGATATGGGGGGCATCCGCTAGGCATACCAACTATGCATGGTTTGATCCTGACCATGAAGAAAACTTTTTCAATTTTGTAAAAGAGGGCTCTTACGAAAAAGCAATTGATTTGGTGAATAAGGAATGGCCATTGGCAAATGTTATTCGCTTAACTGGATATCGTGGATTTAAAGAAGTTATGAGGATAGTTGGACTTCCATCTGGACCTGTGAGAATCCCAGGTGAACAGTTGAGTGATCATCATAAAAAAATCATTTTGGAAGCAGTGACAGAAACAGGCATTACAACGAAGATATGAATGATTCCAAGTCAGATAACAGTTTTAAGGTTCTTGCAGTAATACCTGCTAGAGGTGGCTCAAAAGGTGTTCCAAGAAAAAATCTACGTACTCTTGGAGACAAGCCGCTTATCGCCCATATTGCGCATACTGCCCATCAGGTTCATGCGATAGATAAGGTTATTATTTCCACAGAAGATCAGGAATTGATGGCTATTGCTAAAAAGGCTGGTATCGAAGTACCTTTTATACGCCCGCCTGAACTTGCAAGTGATACCGCACAGCTTGCCCAGGTGATATACCATTCGTATAAATTCTATTTGGACAAAGGGGTAAAATATGATGCGATAATATCGCTTCAGCCCACAGCACCTTTTTTATCTAAAGAATCTATGGAAAAAGCTATTCAAATCATGATTAATAGTGGTTGTGATAGTGTTTGTACCATCGCTCAATTTACTCAGGGGCATCCATATATTGCTAAAAGCATTGCCAAGGACGGATCTTTGTCATCATTCTGCCCCACATGCTCTGCAAATTCTGAAAAAGTTAAGAGACGACAGGATAGAAAGGAGGCTTTTTATATTACTGGTGGTTTTTACTTACGTGGTGGCAGGCTTATGGAGGGTGGTTGTCCTAAGGGGCACTGGCTGGGGCAACAATCTAAGGCTGTTGTTCTTCCTGAAATTGAGGCCGTGGATATAGATTCTGAACTGGATTTTCAGATAGCAGAGTTTTTGTATTTACAGCAATGAATGTAGTTTCGGAACCTCCTAAATCTACCTGAGTATAGCCATTTATGAAAATCACTGATATTAAATCATTTGTCATAAGAGCGGGTTTACCTGTAAGTTACCCACATCCAACTGCGTCGTATGTCGCAGATGGTGCAATATTTCTTGAAATCCATACCGATGAAGGCATTATCGGATTTGGAGAGCCTGGGCCATACGGAGGTAAACTCGAGGATATTCAAAAGGAAATTGCTGATCTTCTGAAGAATATATTTATTGGTAAAGATCCCTTTCAGGTTTCATTGTTAACCGTACAGCTAGAGAATCTCGGAATTCCAGCATATGGAAACACCCCACGACAGGCAGCTTTAGCAGGAATTTCACAGGCTTTATGGGATATTGTCGGTAAATCTGTAGGAATTCCTGTTTATCGGCTCATCAATCAAACAGGAGAGGTGAAAACTAAGATACGTGCCTATGCCAGTGGGGGTATGTATTATGAGCATGAACCAACCGAACTTTTTGTGGAGGAAGCCATACTTGCCAAAGAACAAGGTTATACTGCCTGGAAACTGCGACCGCAAACTCCTGTAACAGCATCTCATTTTGAACGAAATAAGCATCCTCCTAAAGTAGATATTCCTGGTATGGTGAAAATCCTTGAGGATGTTCGACTGGCAGTTGGTAGTGGTATGGATCTAATGGTAGATCTTGGCTGTCGTTTGGTCACAGTTGATGATGCTCTTGATTTTGCCATACGAGTAGAAGATTTGGATTTGCTTTTCATTGAAGAACCTATTCCCAGAATTTTGGTTGATTATGTTCAGTTGATTCAACGTTCACCCGTACCGATTGCTGGTGGGGAATGTTTTGTCAGTAGGCATCAGTTTCTGGAATGGTTGCCAGCGTTAGATATTTTGCAACCTGACTGTAATCTTGCAGGAATGACTGAAGCAAAGCATGTATTACAATGTGCACAGCAGGAGGGAAAGGGCTGCATCCTTCATAATTGGACGAATGACATCAATTGTGCGGCTAATTTACATTTAGCGGCCTCTTCAGTTTCTTGTGTTATGGTAGAAAGCAACACGACTTGTAATCCTTTGCGGAGCCACCTTGTAATTGAACCTTTCGTCCCCATAGATGGCTTTTTCCATATGAATGATAAACCGGGGCTTGGCATAGAAATTGACAGAGATAGAATTACAACCCAATAGAACACATCTTTACTGCTTCAATGTGTGAAAATTCAAAGGAATTGTTGCGTTCAGATATTGTCTTCTGTTTCTGGAGCTATAATGATATCGATCATATGGTTCCTATTATTTACAGGATAAGTAATGATGACAGTAGGGTTAAGGTGACATGTGTTATCTTTAACCTAACTGAAGATTACCACACTGACTACAGAGTTCAGTTTTTATCGTCCCTTGGTATCAGAATTATACATATCGCTGATCTTTGCGGTATCAATACAGCGCTTTTTTCCCGGTCAAGAGGAACAAAAAATTCTGGAGTGAATATATTCTCCAGGGTTTATTCCAGTCTCTCTTATAGATTATACTGGAAAAAGGTACAGCACAAACTCGAATTGTTCTATAAGGATTTATTGCCTGAATTGTTTTTTGATAAAGTATTTAGCCAAACATCGGGAATACTGGTTACTGATCATCAGCTGAATAAGAAATATGACAGCTTTATCAATTACGCTAAAACAGCAGGATACCTTACTGTTGCTGTTCCGCATGGACCGGGCATAGGAACCGCATGTAGTAGCAGGAATTGGGATCCTAATGATGAAATTTCTTTAACTCATAGGGCATTACCTCAATTACAAACAGATTACGTTCTGTATGCCAATCAATCGCAAGCCGATACAGGGATTGCTCAGGGATTAAGTGAAAAGAAGCAGTCTTTAGTCCTAGGTAGTGTGAGGTTTAGCAAGGAGTGGATATTAAAGCAAAAAAACATTCTTCCAGATATTCCACTTCCGGTACTATCCCCAAAAGTTTTGAAGATTGTTTTGATGGCTACGAAGCCAGATGGAAGGTTATATAAAGAAGAACTTGATAGAATTATTTCATACATTGCTGCTTTTCCTGATACCTTTTTGCTTATTAAATCTCATACCAGGGGAGAGCAATATGACTTTAGTGGAAAAAACAATATCAGGGTAGTTGGTAATGATATTCCTTCTCCCAATTTAATAGAGTGGGCTGACGTGACTTTTTTCACACACAGTTCCATCGTGCTTGAAAGTATAAGAAGAGATAAGCCTGTTATTTTTCTGAAAAGGGCAACTCAGGATAGGATGGTGCACGAACAGGTAATGAAAGAGTGGGCGGTGATTTGCCAGGAAGAATTGTGCCACTTTATGTGGCAGTTGATTATCAATAAAACGTGCCGGACATATAGTAAAGAAGAAAGAACAAATTGCTTGAGATCCTATGTGGAACCGAAAGGAGTGGATGTTTTAGGCTATTATTCAAATTTCTTTTTGTCACAATTAAAAATTATTAAGGAAGAAATATGAGACTTGCTGTTCGCCCCTCCAAAACATTTCTCTGGTCATTACTTGACCGAGACTTATCGCAATTAACTGATGGTATTGGTCTTGATGCTGCATCAGCCGCTTTTAAAAGCTATCCATATTTTAAGACAAAACAATATTTTGGCTTGGACATCTCTTTTGATGCGTTGAAATCTGGCACTGCCCTTTGTCCGAATGCTGTGGGATTGAACGGAAGCCTCACTGAATTCGATCTGCCATCGAATAGCGTGGATCTAGTCGTCAGTACCAACACATTATGCCATTTGGATTTCGAACAACGAGCAATTGCCATTGAAAAACTCAGCCAGCTTGTAAACAAAAAAGGCTGTTTTCTCGTAGAAATTGATAATGACGCATTTTTTCAAAAGGCTATTCATATATTAGAAAAATATTTTTCTGATATAAAGATAACGTATTACCAAAATTTTATTTCTTATAAGTATGAATCAATTTGGGAAAAAGAAGGTTTTTTAGGAGATCATCCAATCGCAGGGAGTAAGCCATTTCTGTCTCTTTCGTTCCTGTTAAGCAAGTTTGAAAGTCTAACTTGCAAAAAATCAGGAACAAATAAGCATGCATATATAAAGTGTACAGGAAAGATACAAGATGAGAGAGACAATACATTCGATATCTTAGATAAAAAACAAATTGGAGATCGAATATATGAAGTTTAAAGTAATGGTTTTATTAAAACTGGAATGTTGAATACTATCGAAAGTAGGAATAAACCTATGATCCAGCAGTTTGCTGGCAGAAATAGTTTACTTCTTTTAGCATTTTTTTTTGGTTTAATCTGGTTATTGTTTTTCTATTGTTCTGGCGGATCTTTGACATGGGATGAGCTTTTGTACATGAACCTTTCTCTTAATCCCGAACAAAATCCATTTATTCTAAATCGTTATTTTCATATTTATCTACAGCGTTTTTTCTTTTTTTTATTCGGCAGTTCGCTCGCTGGCACGATTGGTTTCTGGAGTTTTTTAATTTCCCTAACCATTACTCTTATCATTGTAAATTCTTATCTGTTATCCCGATCCATTGTACACGCATTAATTGCGGTCATGTTCTTTCTCAGTCAGCCCGCGTTGTTTGACTTTGCCGGTGTGACCTACGTTGACGTAACTCTTATGACGATGGTGTTGCTAGGGGTAACTGTTTATAATTTATATGCCTGCAAGGTGTGGACAAGTAGAGTACTCACTTTTGTGGTGTTTGGAGTTATTCTCTTTTTATCGGTAAAAACAAAAGAAATTGGGGTATGTTTATCATTTCTTGTAATAGGTTTACTGTTTCGGGATGAAAAAAAGTTCATGCCAGGTAAAGGCTTAATAGACATTTGCTATATTTTCAGCGGTATGTTTGCAGGTGGATTGATTCTGGCTATACTGGACTATTGTTATCTACGTGACTTCTTTTTTCAATTACGACTTGCTAATATCCAGGCATTATTTTTATTTAATTTTGGTGAATTCAAACGGAATTCCAATTCATGGCTAGAGTATGCAAACAGTACTTTTGTATTATTACCATTCCTCTTATACATGTTGACACTGCCTCTGGAATATATTGGCCGGGAAAAGCCTTTTATGATTCGTGTTTTGTGGTGTTTGCCTTTTGTTGTTATCTTCACGCTTACCTTATTGTTAGTGAATGGTCGGTTTCACACTGAACCTAGATACTTTTTTTTAGTTCTCCCGCTACTTTGCATATGGGCGCCTCAAATTTTTTGCCAAGACTTATTTAATAATAATTACATAAAATCAAAAACATATTCTGTTCAACAAAATGCAATTATAGTTTCCATTGGAATATACCTTATGTATCTCCTTGGATGTTGGATCGTTTCCAGAAATACATTGTCGAGTGGCTGGTCTTTTTTGACTACCTATTCAGTTGTCATTGCGCCATTGAGTTTGGGAGGGATGATGATTCTTATTGCAATGTGGTCAAAGCAGAAGGGGGTGCAGGTAGCCGTTATATGCATCCTACTCACTCTACTGGCTGTACCTGTAGGAAGAAACGTAAAACGACTGGTTACCCATCAGGCCCAATCACAGAGTAATTATCGATTCACACCATATCGAGAATTTGAGAATGTTCTCCAAACAGTTTCCCCTGAACAGGCAGTTTTTGTTTCAAAAAGAATTTATGATGACTATAAAATGTTAGGAAGGGGAGTATTGTCATGTTATTGGATGTTTAATGTATATTTCGACAAATCTATGCCCGAGAACAGCTTTTCGTATTCTGCCAATTTCATGAAAGCCATTGGAGATCGGGTAAACGTTATTCTTGTAACAAAAACAGAGATTCAAACATATCTTGACACTTACTCCAATGTTATGAATTTATATAGAATAATTCCAGATAAATCAAATACAATAATGCTTTTACAATTGTTACCCAGATTATAAGATTGCTCACCATGTAAGGTTAATTGGTTCTCATGAATGATTTAAGCATTATAATCCCTGTTTATAATGAGAAAGAATCTCTCCAGGCGTTTTTACCAGATGTTATCTCTTTCTGTAAAGACCAGGGGTGTTACTTAATTGTCGTGGATGATGGCTCGCAGGATGGCTCTTATGGTGAGATTGAACAATACCGAAAAGAATCTTTTGTCACAATTATTCACCATAAAGTCAATAAAGGTTATGGTGGAGCGTTAAAAAGTGGCATCCGTTGTTGCGAAACAAATTATTGTATCACCATAGATGCCGATGGCCAACACTCCCTTTCTGATGTGAGATCTCTTTATGAACAGATACTAAAACAAAATGCTGATCTTGTTGTTGGTGATCGTGGAACGTATTGCGGAGAGAATGTTTTTAGAAAAATTGGAAAATCACTTATTAGAATGATAGCAAAAGTCCTGCTGCCTGTTACAATAAGAGATATCAATTCTGGAATGAAGATATATCAGACGCATCTTGTACAGCGATATCTTGCTCTTTGTCCTGATACCATGGCATTCAGTGATATTATAGCTCTCGCTTTTATCCAACAGCGTCATCTTGTGGTGGAACATCCTATTACTGTAACGGCCAGAATTGGTGGTACCAGTACCATAAATATCAATACCGCAATTGATACGGTAATGGAGATTATAAATATGGTCATTTTATTTAATCCCATGCGTATCTTTTTTCCAGTGGCACTTTTTTTTGTAATTTCCGGTATCTGCTGGGGAATTCCGATAATGCTGGAAGGCAGAGGGGTGAGTGTTGGTTCGATGATGGGTATTATTTCAGGGTTGTTATTCTTTTTCCTTGGTTTAATGACTGAACAACTGTCACTTTTGCGTCGGAGTCTCGTTGTTAATAAAAAGTGACCTTAATATTTATCTGTGTATATGCTTAAGTAGTTTCCCGGTAATTTTTCCTCTTGTTCTTTTTGTTTATGAAAATTCTGTATCTTTCTTTTGCTAATCTTCCTTCACGGGCAGCTAATAGTATTCATGTGATGAAGATGTGCCAGGCTTTTGCGAGTTACGGGCATACTGTTTGTTTGCTGGCTCCGGACAATGGACAGGATATAGATGAAAATGAAATATTTAATTACTACGGCGTGCGGCCTGACTTTACGTTAAAAAAAGTTGCTTATCCTCAATGTAAGGGCAAAGATATACTGAATATGGCGATGGTGGCCTGGACAATTCGTAGATTTAAACCAGATCTTGTTTATGGGAGACATCTTCCCTACTGTTTTCTGGGAACAAGGCTTGGCTTTTCTACTATTTTCGAAGCGCATGGTCCTGTGAATCTTGAGCACAAGACCGGCAGGTATTATTTTGATTTTTTGATAAAAAGCCGATTTTTTCTTAAAATTGTTGTTATTTCATCTGCACTAAAAACAATATATCAGCAGAAGTTTGCTGTGCCGGAAGACCTTCTTCATGTTGCCCATGATGGGGCAGATCTCATTAATTCTAACATGGTAGTATCTCCTTGGCCGGGACGAAAAGGTTGTCTGCAAGTTGGTTATTCAGGTCATTTATATAAAGGACGTGGAATCGAGATTATTGCACAACTTGCGCAAGAATTTCCGTCTATTGATTTTCATATAGCTGGCGGTACAGAAGAAGACCTTCTTCTGTGGCAAAAAAAACTACGCATTGAAAATTTATTCTTCCATGGATTTGTTCAACCAAACAAAATCGATGATTGGCGAAGTATGTGCGATATTCTACTGGCTCCTTATCAAAAAAACTTGCAAATTTCTGATAAAGGGGAGAACACCAGTAGCTTTATGTCTCCATTGAAAATTTTTGAATACATGGCTGCTGGAAAAGCAATAATTAGTTCTGATCTTCCTGTTTTGAAGGAGGTTTTGAACGATTCAAACGCGATATTGGTTTCACCAACAAACATCGGGGAATGGATTGTTGCAATCGAAAAATTACAGGATGACAGAACTCGTTCGAAGTTGGCCGTTACTGCGTATAATGATCTCAAGAATAATTACACCTGGAAAACAAGGGCACAAGATATCCTGGCTTGCCACATATAGCTCACTGGCAATATTATGTTTGAAAATTTCCCCAAAAAACGTCCCGAATTACCCGAGGAGTTTAAGAAGATTTATTCTGAACACTATAAACGTAATCGTTCAGGTGGCAGTCCTGCCTCTTCTTTGGCTCAGAAAATGGAATCGTGGTTACATAAACAGGTTGCTAGTGATGCGATATTGAAAAATAACAATAAGGCAACTCTTGAAATTGGTGCAGGGAATTTAAACCAACTGCCCTATGAGTCCGATATCGGTCCGTATGATATTGTTGAACCTTTTCAAGAATTATACAAAAATTCTGAATTCCTTCATCGAGTACGACATATATATCACACTATCCAATCATTGCCTGTAAATATGAAGTACGATAGAATTACTTCAATTGCAGCATTTGAACATATTTGTGAGTTACCTGAAGTCGTGGCGAAATGTGGTACCATGTTGAACCCAGAGGGCGTTGTAAGAGTATCTATTCCAAGTGAAGGTACATTGTTATGGCGGTTGGGTTGGCAATGTACAACGGGGATAGAATTCAAATTAAAGTATGGGCTAGAATACGGTATATTGATGGGACATGAACATGTTAACACGGCCAAAGAGATTGAAGAAGTTCTTAACTATTTCTTCAGGAGTGTTTCTTGTCGGGTTTTAGGAGTGAGTAAATCATTATCTCTGTATCAGTTTTATTCGTGTAAAAAACCAGATCTGAAAAAGTGTAGAGCTTTTAGTCGGAATAGGCTTTAGGGCTAGTCAGTTAATTTGGGATAACCCCGATGAGAAGCGAAATTAACTATTATAAATTAAAAGTAAGTCGGATGAGGTATAATGATCCTTTTGTTGGGAAACTCTTCAAATTCATTCTAGTTGGAGGTAGCACAACCTCATTATATATGCTTCTGGTTATAGCGGGTGTTGAATGGGGAGGGATGGATCCCATTTTTGCCATCACCATAAGTTTTTCCATTATTTTTGTTATTTCTTTTGTATTAAATAAAATTTGGGTATTCGATTCTTCTGACGCATGGCAAACTTCGCTGCTGAAGTTTGTTTTAGTGTCATTTAGTGGGTTTATTCTTAATCTAGCGATCACATATTTTTTGGTAAATATATTGTCTTGTTGGTATGTTTTTGCTCTGTTAACTACTGTTGTAGTAATACCTTTCTACACTTTTATTCTTAATAACTTATGGACATTTCGTTCTGATAAGCATGTGCTTAGAAGTCAAAAATGAAAATTATGAGTGACCCTGAAAGAAAAAAAAGAGTGTGGATGTTATTGCCCAATTTTTACCCACATGTTGGAGGCGCCGAAAGACAATGCCTGAAGTTGTCTAAAGAATTAATTGCTCAGGGAATTGAGGTTACTGTCATAACCAGGAAAATAGATCCGGATACACTCTCAAGTGAGACTCTTGATACTGTTCCAATTCGGCGTATTCCTCACATAAGGCCATTTGAACTAGCTGTTATGTATTGGTTTGTATATTTACTTAGACATCGGCAAGAATTTGATGTTCTTCATATACATATGTTACATGAACCAACTTTGGGGGCAGTGGTTGCTGCAAAACTATTACAAAAACCTGTTATAATAAAAATGGCGAGTAGTGGTAAGTATTTTGATCCCTTGTATTTATTGGAAAATGGCCGGTTCCCATTTAACCGTTTTATTATCCGTTCAATGTATCATGCGGACAAAATAATCAGTATTGCTCCTTCAATTTCTTCTGAATTGGTTTCATGGGGGGTGACTGAAGACAAAATTGCTGCTATTCCAAATGGAGTCGAAAGAACACAATCTATAACTCAAAAAGAAAAACAAGCTATAAAAATGCAACTTGGTCTTCCTTTGAAGGCAATTGTAATTCTTAGAGTTGGAACATTTTTAGGGATTAAAGGGGTTCAGTATTTATTTGATGCCTGGAATGAGATAACGCATTATTATCCACAGGCTTATTTGCTTTCAGTCGGTGGAACTGAAGTTCCAGCAGAATTTGATGATTTTTTAAAAAGCCACAAAGATACTATAAAGATATTCTTAAATCGGGAAAATATCTCACGATTTTACCAGGTTGCAGATATTTTCGTTCTTCCTTCTGTGGCTGAGGGGTTGTCTAATGCCTTACTGGAAGCAGGAATGTACGGCTTGCCATCTGTTGTAACTGATGTTGGAGGCAATGCAGTTATCATTGAAAATGGCAAGAATGGGATTGTTGTACCATCGGAAGACTCTGAAAGCCTTGCCAAAGGAATTTTAACCGTAATTGAAGATTCTGTGCTACGTCGGAAAATGGAAGAAGATGCACGAAAAGCAGTTCAGAAGTATTCCATTGAAAACGTGGCAAATCAATATGTTACCTTGTACAATTCTCTTTAAAGGACATAACCTCATTGTGGTAATACTTTTTCCGGTTTTTTTGATAAGGAAAAAAGTTCTTTTCCATAAAAAATGTAATAGTGTGTGGGAATGAAGGGTAATACCAAGTACTAGCAACATAAAGAAATGTTGCGTTTTTGTCGGTCAACAGATATTCTTGCGCTTTTGTCTAATCTGCTGATGATGCAGTCTTCGGTTCCATTCCATTGAAGACGATTATAAGATACCCACGAAAAATAAATAGAAAGGTAAACTTGTTTTATCCTGATGTTAATGAGTACAAAGCAGAATAAAATATTTTTGACTGGTGCAGGGGGGAGAATCGCCAGTGCTTTATACCCTGAACTAGTCTCTGATGACTACCGTGATATAGTGAGAGTATCCAGGATAGGGAATGCGACTACTATTGCCTTGAATGACATGTTTTTGCCAGGTGTGTTAGGAGAGAATGATACTATTTTGCACCTCGCATGGAGTAGTGTCCCTAAAACATCAGAAGAGTCGCCAGGTCTTGAATGGATGACGGACATACCCCTTTTATGCAAGATTCTGAATGCTGTACAGCTTGTCCCTGGGAACAAAATCCATCTTATTTTCTTTTCTTCTGCAGGGACCATTTATGGTTCAGGGCAAGGCATATTCAACGAAGACAGCAGACTGACACCGAACTGTATGTATGGTTTAGCCAAATTGCATGCTGAACAACTTATCATTCAAACAGCTGAAAGAGTTGGTTTTGACTATACTATTCTTCGAATATCAAATCTGTATGGTTTTTGTTCAAGAGAAAATGACCAGCAGGGAATTATCCCCTATCTTTTAAAAGCGGCCTTGACCGGTAAAGCGTTTACAATTTGGGGTGATGGTAAGGCGCAGAAAGATTATCTATTTTATTCCGATTTTGTAAAAGCACTGAAGTACATTATTGATCACAAGGTTACCGGCGTTTTCAATATTAGCTATGGTAAGTCATATTCCATAGAGCAGTTACTTAACATTGTTGAACATTTAACGGGAAGGGGAATAAAAATTGTAAATGCTTTTTCCCCGTCATGGGATACAAGTTGTTGGAAAATTGATTCTTCTCGTTTCTGCAATATGGCAAATTGGCAGCCTGAAATTGATCTTGCTGATGGAGTTTCAATTATGATGGAAAATCAGAATGAATAAGATAGCATTTTTAGTCGCTCATATGTCTAAAGGTGGTATGCAAAAGTGTATGTCTAATTTTTCTATGGTTTTGCCATCCAATATTCAGCACGAAATCTTATATTTTGGTACAGAGAGTCCTGGATTTCCATTTCGCGGTAAAGAGATTGACCTTGATATAAGTGGTAAGAAGACAGTTAATCATGTGGCACGTTTATTCAATTTTTTTAAAAGGATCAGGAAACTAAGACAACACATTAGAAGTAACAAAATCGAAACTGTTGTTAGTTTCGGAGAGGTCGCAAACATTATCAATGTGCTGGTTCCTAAAAAGAGAACAATTTTAGCTGTTCAGGTTGACATACAGCGTTCGCTGGCAAGTGGATGGTACAACAGAATATATAAATTGCTGGTATATTTCCTATACAGGCGTGCTGATAAGGTAGTGGCTATCTCAAAAAATATAGCGAAGGATCTTGTTGATTTTTATAAAATCCCGGAGAGTAAGGTTGTATGTCTGTGTAATGTATATGATTATTCTAGCGTTGTTACGTCTTCGCAAGATGGGATTCCATGCGAGTTGTTACCGGTTTTTGATCACCCCGTCATTATCAACATCGCCAATCTCAATCGACAAAAAGGGCAGCAACACTTAATCAATAGTTTTAAAATAGCCAGAGAGTCAATAGATGAACTTCAATTAGTTATCATTGGCCGTGGAAATCTGGAAGATGACTTAAAACATCAGGTTCAGGATCTGGGGTTAAGTTCCTCAGTTCATTTTTTAGGTTTTCAGGAAAATCCTTATAAGTATCTCCGAAGGGCTAAACTGTTTGTTTTGACGTCACTTTTTGAGGGGATTCCCACCATAGTGATAGAATCTTTACTGTTAGGCGTTCCAGTTATATCCACAGATTGTGAGACCGGTCCCAGGGAAATTCTTGAAGACTCTGAATATGGAGTACTACTTGCCGATATTCACGAAAATAATGTGTTGGAAGTTGAGCATTCAGTTGCTGAAAGTATTGTAGAACTCCTTGAGGATAACGAAAAGTACGAACATTTCTCACAAAAGGCCAGGCAACGAGCAAAAATATACGCACCAGAAGCTGTTCTAGCCGAGTGGTTACGAATTATAGAATGCAATGCAGATTCTACCAAAACCCTTGAAGTGCAATGAGGAAATGCTTCCGGGTAAACAATAGTTTATTCCATGAGAACGTAGTGAATTAATAAAAGAGATTATCCTTTATGCAAAATAGTAATGAACCATCTACTTGTGAACTTTCTATCGTAATGCCGTGTCTCGATGAGGCCGAAACATTAGCGATTTGCATTGAAAAGGCTAAAGACTTTCTAAATCGCAACCATGTCGCAGGTGAGGTTGTAATAGCCGATAACGGCAGCACCGATGGCTCCCAGAAAATTGCCAAACAACATGGCGCCAGAGTTGTCGCAGTTCCTGAAAAAGGGTATGGAAGTGCTTTGATGGGAGGTTTTCTTGAGGCGAGGGGAAAGTTTATCGTCATGGCAGATGCTGATGACAGCTATGATTTCTCAAAACTTGAGGATTTTCTCACGCAACTTCGTGCGGGATATGATCTGGTAATGGGGAATCGTTTCCTTGGTGGAATTAAACCGGGAGCAATGCCGCCATTACACAGATATCTGGGGAATCCTGTTTTAAGCGGTATTGGTAAGCTTTTTTTTAATAGTCTAATAGGTGATTTCCATTGTGGTCTAAGGGGATTTCGAAAGGAGGCTATATTAGCCTTGGATCTTCATACCACTGGGATGGAATTTGCAAGTGAAATGGTAGTTAAAGCTACTCTTAATAAGCTTCGTCTTGCTGAAGTCCCGATTTTCTTACATCCCGATGGAAGGAGTCGTTCACCCCATTTAAGAAGTTGGCGTGATGGTTGGCGGCATCTTCGATTTTTGCTTATGTATAGCCCAAAATGGCTTTTTTTTATTCCCGGAATATGTCTGATTGCATTAGGTGTTTTCGTGCAAGCTGTATTGCTTCCCGGGCCACTGAAAATTGGCAATGTAACTTTTGACATTCACACATTACTTCTATCCAGTTGTGCTATTATTCTCGGTTTTCAAACTGTTGCTTTTGCTTTTCTTGCCAAACAATTCGCTATAAATAGCGGTCTTTTGCCATTTGATAAACGATTTGTGACAATGGCAAAGAAGATCTCTCTGGAAAAGGCTTTAATTGTTGGTTTGTTCATGATTTTAATAGGAGGAGGGCTTATTTTATATGGCGTCTTTGAATGGCGTCAAACTGGTTTTGGATCACTAGTTTCTGGTCATATGATGCGTGTCTTAGTCCCTGCAGTTACCCTTCTCGCTGTAGGTTTTCAAATTATTATAACCAGTTTTTTCAATGGTATTCTTTTATTAAAAGTACGATGAAAGATTATTATTGTCTTTGATTGTTTTGCTGGATGTTTATTAATGAAGAATTTTGTTTCATCAGTAAAAAATACTCATTTGCTGATCTCTCTCTGTTTGTTGGGATTTCTTATAAGGTTTACGTATGTTTTTGTATCTCCATCTGTTCTGCGTTTCGACGAACCTCGCTATTGGGCTGAAATTACAAACCTGCTTGAAAACTGGACTTTTTTCGATGGTACCAAGTATGCCCATGATATGCCTTTAACTGCATTTATACTTGCAGTATTCATTAAATTTTCTGGTGCCGGGGTGATTGGATGTAAAATTTTACTAGCGTCGGTTTCGTCTTTTAACATCTATCTTATCGGTCGTATTTCATTTTTGTTAGTACCGTCAAGAGTCTCTCTTTTTCTGGCTGGGTTTATTTCTGCTGTCTATCCATTTTTTATATATTATTCGTCTCTACTATTGTCAGAAACCTTTTTCCTTCTTTTGGTATCAGCCTACTTTTTACAGCTACTCAAAGGGAAAGAACAAGTAGGTGGTTGGAAGATGAGTTTTTTGTCGGGATTTAGCCATTTGGTACGGCCTACACTCATGTATTTCATGCCGGTTGTTTGGTTCTGGCAAGTGTTTGTGATGAAAGTATCATGGAAAAAAGCCACGTTGATACTTATGGGTTTTATCATAATAATGATACCCTGGGGCGTTCGTAATAAGATTCTTTTAGGAGATTTTGTTGTTGGTTCAACTGGTTTAGGAATGGTACTGCTCGATGGAAATAATACTTGGAATTCTTCTGGTGGAACCACCAGTGAATTAGTGGGATACAAAAAGTTTCTTGAAGACATGCCCGAAGGAATGGGTGAAATTCAGACAAATAATTGGCAAAAGAAAAAAGCAATAGATTTCATAAAGAAACATCCACACAATTTTGTAAAATTATGCTGGAAAAAATTTCTGCGTTTCTGGCATCTATGGCCCAATTTCCATTGGTTCAATCAAGGTATCTATAAATGGATTTCTTTGTTGAGTTTCGGACCAATTCTTCTTTTAAGTATTGCCAGTCTCTGGTTTCTGCGTCATGAGTGGAGGAAAACAGGAGTTATCTGGATATTTTTCAGTTATTATACCTGCGTACATATTATTACCGTGGGATCTATAAGATACCGGCTACCCCTTGAGCCTTTAATGATAGCACTTTCCTGCGCGACGATAGCTAAATTAACAAAGTTTCATTCTGAGAAAAATAAGCCTTTGTCCTCTGCTTTAGGAGGTTCATGTTGATTGTTTTATCTGGGATAGGATTATCGGTTGTCTCAATTGTAGTGTTTCTCTGGTTGCCTGGTAAGCTTATTTGTTCAATTGGCAGTAATGCCCATAGTCGTACAACTACCGATGCCTTTTTTGCAGGATGGTTATGGCTGGTCACTGTGACAATTATTCTTTCTCCATTTGTCAGATCTTCATATGACCTGGCTCTATTAGTCAGGTTATTAAGTGGTGTTTTGGCCATTCTTTTTGTGATTACAAATCTATATAAGAAGTTTTCAAAAACTGGCTCGAACACAATTGAACCAGTTAAAGTTGGTTGTATTACAGATAAGCTTTTAATATCATTGTTCGTATTCGTCTTTTTATTCTCGCATGTTCTTACACATAATCTGGGTTTTGATGATGTTTCAAATCTGCAATATATCCACCGTGGACTTCAGGAAAATCCTTTTCCGATATATAGGACTCTTGTTGGCTATTGGCAGGCAGCACGCTACCCGGCATTTGGTACTTTAAACGTCGTCCTGGCTCAAGGAATCACCGGTGGCGCATTTTATATCTATTACTTGTTGGCCTTTTTGCTATTTGCAAATGTTCTAACCAAGACTTACGAATGGGTTTTTGCTGACCGACAACGTCGCCTTCATGCCCTACTTGTTGTTACAATTGTTGCAGCCATATTGATGTTCGTTGGCTTAGTGAATTTTTTTAACCACGGAATATACCCTTTCCAGCAAAGTAAATTATTATTTATTACTGGGATTATATATTTTTATAAAGGACTACGGACGTCTGATATTTCATTTAATGTTGTTCTTGGTGCAGGGCTGCTGGTAGCGGGGTGGCTCTATCATCTAAACCTCATTATTCTCTATGTGCTTGTTTTCCCTATCCTGTTGCTGAGCGTATTGTTGTTTGCCCGATCTGTGAAAGCGAAAATCCAAATGATGGTTATTTTAGTTGGGTTTCCTCTTCTCTTGACCCTTCCAGCTGTTATTTTTTCTGGCAATAGTTTTATTCGTTATAAAGAGCCCCCTCCTAAAGTCTATACAGGAGTCATCAAAAAAACAAAGCCACTAACTTTTTGGCAGCGTATAGAGAAAAGAGTTGATTTAGTTGTACAATGGATAAAGCAGGGACGACAAAAAGAAGCATATTTCAATAGAATAATTAGTTATGAAATTCCCCTTATTGTTTTACTGGTCTTTTTTTCCACTAAAATTCGGTACAACAGGAAAGGTTTGGATGTTTGTATAATTGTTTTGCTGTTTTTAATGATGTTTTTTCATTCTCTTACAATCCTCCCTCGTCAGGCCTTACTCTCAGTGTATCGTTCCGGGCCATTTTTTATGCTTTTGGATATTGTCCGAAGCACGACTCAGTCCAAAGGTGTTTATCTAACTGATCCTTATACAGCACTATATCTTCGGGTTTTAAGCGGCGCAAAGGTTTCAGTACTTAATGATTTACAACAAACATTATTGTTTTCTCCACTTGTAACCAGCGATGATGTTGGTCCTTTTAACTCTGATTTAGCTCCTCTTAAAGATAAGACAATAGTGTTTAATGGACGCTTTAACGGTAGGAAAGCTGTCAGCTGTCTGATTGATGGAAAGCAAGGAAGCCACTCTCAGCTAACAGATAATATGGAGAAATGGATAGAAGAAAATAATTATCAGGTACTTCCTTCTATTTTCTCAACAGTATCTAAATGTTTTTTAGAGCAGGTGATTGCGCCCATTCTCATCTTCAATGGTTTTGATAAGATGATTGCAGATAAATACCTTCCCATTGAGTATGATACGCCTTCTATTTATCGTGATGCTTCTGTGGTTTCTTTTCATAATATAACGGCAGGTGACACTGTAAAAATACGGTTTCTTTTTCGTGGTGATTCTATTAAGCGATTAGTGGCTTCCAGAGATAATGATTTTTTAATCATGCTTAAGAGTGATGATCCCGACCCTGCTTCACGTTATTCCAAAAACATCAGAGAACAGATTGTTGAGATTAAATGGCTGAAAGATATGGCAAGCAAAAAGCTTTTCTTTCTTGCCTCCGGCTATGGACATTTCGGTGGTTTAGGTACTATCGAGTCAGTATCAGTGGTACATGATAAACAAGGCTCTAAATAGTATGAACCAGCCTGTTCTTTCTATCTGTATCCTTAATTGGAATGGCAAAGACTTTATTAGGGAATGTATCGCTTCAGTTTACAACGCTAATTTATCAATTTCATTTGAAATAATACTAATCGACAACAATTCAACCGATGGGAGTGCAGAGATGGCAGTTTTGTCATTTCCCGATATTCGGTTTGTTAAAAATCCAGATAATTGTGGATTTGCAAAGGGAAATAACAGTGCTATTAAAGTCAGCAATGGAAAGTATATTGTATTGTTGAATCCTGATACCCTGGTTTATCCTGGTACATTTGATACGATGGTTGCTTTTATGGATAGACATGAAAAGGCAGGTATCTGCGGCCCCAGGTTATGTCATCCTGAGACAAAAAAAGTGGAAACATCAGCTCGATCTTTTCCTACTTTAATGCCACTATTCTGGAATTTAGTCTATCTCGATCGTGTTTTTCCTGAATCCAGGTTTTGGGCATCATACCAAAGAACATGGGACATTCGAGTTGAACCCCATGTTGTGGATTGGGTTACTGGTGCGTGTTTGATGATTCGTCGGGATGCTATTGATGAGATAGGGTTACTGGATGAATCTATTTTCATGTATTGTGAAGATATTGACTGGTGTTACAGATGTAAAAAGGCTGGGTCAAGGATTTTTTATTTGCCTGGAGTTCTCATAGGACATTTTAGAGGACAAAGCAGTAAGCAAAGGCAAAAAATACAGAAAAATGCGCTAAGTGTATGGGGTGCACAGCAATATACCAGAAGTATTATTTACTTTTATTCAAAGCATTATGGTTTTGTGAAGACAATACTTTTGAGGGGAATGCTGGTCTTCACCAGTTTTTTTAAAGCCTTTCTCTGGCTCGCCAAAGGGTTGGTCACTTTTGATTTCTCTTCATCGTTTTCTCGAGCACGGAGTTATATTTCAATGATTCCAGTAGTTTTTGGGAAGAAGTGATGTCCCCAATACAAAATAAATTAAGTACAAGACAATATAAACCTTTAGTTTTTGTTCCCCTGCTATGAAAATAGGAATTAATGAAGTTCTTGTCCATGACCATTTTGGTGGAGCACAACAACGAGAATTAAGTGTTTTGCCAGAACTGTTACAACAGATAGCAGATCATGGTTGGCAAAGTATTGTTTATGTATCTCGTGATATTGAGAGTACATTACTTGAGGCCCTTACGTCAGGAGCACCTTGTGAAATAGTAAGAACGCCTTTGCCTGCAATCCCAACTTATAAGCGCTTACTTCTAGGTATTCCTTACTGGCGGCAGCAGGTGAAAAAAGATAAGCTTTCTTTGTTCCATACTGCGTATTATCCGGCCCCTCACCTTGATATTCCAACCGTCCTCACAGCCCATGATGTGCGTTTTATGCACATGCCGGGAACATACACGCCATGGCGTCTCCGATTTTTGAAAAAGATTGTTCCCTACACTTTTCGAAGGGTCTCAAGAATAATAACTGTATCTGAAGACACCAAAAATGATTTATGTAATTTTTGGGGATTAGATGGGCAGAATATTGATATTTCCCATAATGCCATTACCCACCAATACGCTCTAATAACTGATAAGGATCAATTAAAAAGAGTGAGAAATAAGTATAACTTACCGTCGCAATATATTCTCTGTGTAAGCCATATTGAACCCAGAAAGAATTTACACAGGTTGCTTAAAGCTTATTTGCAACTCTGTTCCCAGACAAATTTCCCTCATTATTTAGTTATTATGGGGAAACCCATCTTTGGTTTCCAATCACTCTTTAAAGAAGTTCAGGAGAGTGCTTTTAGTAACAGAATTTTATTTACAGGTTTTGTGGATGATGAGGATATGGCATCGGTGTACAGTTTGGCGGATGTACTTACTTTTCCGTCTCTTCATGAAGGATTTGGAATGCCTGCAATTGAGGCAATGGCATGCGGGGTCCCTGTTATCACTTCTTCCGTTTCAGCTCTACCTGAAATCTGTGGAGATGCTGCAATTTTTGTTGACCCTTATGATGAACATTCAATACTGGATGGTATGTTGCAAGTATTAGGATGCAATGAAAAGAGAGAGGAACTCATTGAAAAAGGATACGGGCAGAGTAAAAAATTTAGTTGCGGGAATTCTGCAGCAGCAGTTATTGAATCGTACAAAAAGGCACTTGGCTAAACAGCAAAGGGACGATTTCGTCCAAATTTTTTAAATAATGGCAAAAATTCTACTATTGGGCAGTTATTCAGAGTCGCTTATAAACTTTCGTGGCAAACTTTTGGAAGAGTTTGTCCGAAGAGGCCACGAAGTACTGGCTTGTGCGCCTGATATCTCCGTTAATGTACGACAGCAACTCTCTGTCATAGGGGTTCAATGCAAAGAAATAAAGTTGAGTAGAACTGGGACGAATCCCCTTCATGACCTGTTTACGTTGACTGATTTTTACAAAACTATTCGAGAATTTGGACCAGAGTATTTTCTGGCTTACACTGTAAAACCTGTAATTTACGGCTCCATCGCTGCCAAGCTTGCTAGAGTACCAAATATCTATAGCATAATAACAGGGCTTGGGAATGTGGTTGTTGGTGGAACCGGTGTCTATAGGCTCATCAATTATATAGTAAAAAAACTCTATGTATTGAGTTTGAAAAACAATCATCGGGTCTTTTTTCAAAATCCTGATGATCTTGACTTGTTTGAATCAGAAGGATATCTCCGCAATAAAAAACAGGCTGTCTTAATTAATGGCTCAGGGATTGATATCGATGATTTTCGTCCAGAAGTATTTCCTGATGCAACGACTTTTTTGCTGATTGCTCGTCTGATTGCAGATAAAGGTATTAGAGAATATGTTGAAGCGGCAAGAGAGTTAAAAAAGAAATACCCGAATACTTTTTTCAGGCTTGTTGGTATGTTTGACAGTAATCCACAGGCATTGAAGGAAGAAGAGATAAATGGATGGGTTTCCGACGGTATTATTGAATTTCTTGGTGAACTGCGGGATGTCAAACCGGCCATTGCAGATTCATCGGTATATGTCCTGCCAAGTTATTACCGGGAAGGGACACCCCGAACAGTGTTAGAAGCTATGGCCATGGGTAGACCAATTATCACCACTGATGCCCCAGGTTGCAGAGAAACTGTTGAAGATGGTAACAATGGATTTCTTATTCCTGTAAAAAACAAACCAGCCCTGATAAGAGCAATGGAATATTTCATTGTCAATTCTGAAAAGTTGTCAATTTGTGGGAAAGAGAGTAGAAAGATTGCGGTGGAAAAGTATGATGTTCATAAGGTAAATAAGATGATTGTCGAGGCAATGGAGCTTTGAAACTGAAACGTTTTTTGGACATAATACTATCTCTCTCTGTTTTACTGTTATTTTTACCCTTATTGCTTATTATTGGTTTTATGGTAAGGGTGAAATTGGGAAGCCCTATACTCTTTATTCAAGAGCGACCAGGTTTTTTAGCAAAACCATTTTTGCTTATGAAGTTTCGTAGTATGAAAAACGCTCTGGATAGTAATGGTGAGTTGCTGCCAGACAATAAGAGGCTAACCCGTTTTGGCCGTTTTATCAGGGCTTCCAGCCTCGACGAATTACCGGAACTTATCAACGTTCTAAAGGGTGACATGAGCCTGGTAGGTCCTCGTCCACTGTTGATGGAGTATCTTGATCTTTATACTCCAAATCAAGCCCGACGCCATGAATCGCGCCCTGGAATTACTGGATGGGCTCAAGTGAATGGCAGAAATAGTCTTTCATGGGAAGAAAAATTTAACCTTGATGTCTGGTATGTGGATAATCAGTCATTTCTTTTGGATATGAAAATCCTTCTGCTAACGGTGACGACAATGTTCAAAAGGGAAGGCATTACTCAGGAGGGGCATGTCACCGCTGAGAAATTTAAAGGAACGGTTACAGACGATGGACAGTAATCCACGCTTTAAGGATTGGCAATATCCCGATATTGTAGATGGGAAACCAACAAAATATCATTGGATCATTCAAAATGCAGATGGTTTTAAGCTCGGGTTTGGAACTGATATTGGGGCTTTTTCTTATATAAATGCTAAATCGGGAGTAACACTTGAAGATGGTGTACAATTGGGATCCCACTGTTCAATATATTCAGTATCCACTATTGATCACAAGGAAGGGCCTGTTGTGTTGAAAAAGAATTGTAAATTAGGTTCCCACTCCACTGTAATGCCAGGGGTAACAATTGGGGAAAACACCATTGTTGGGGCCCACAGTTTTGTTACAAAAGATATCCCGGATAATTCACTCGCTTTTGGAGTACCCGCCAAGGTTATAAAGAATGGCCAAAAATAAAAGAATATTTCTTTCTCCTCCCCACATGGGTGGAAAGGAAATAGAATATGTCAGGGATGCTTTTGAGTCCAACTATATTGCTCCTGTTGGCCCCCAGCTTGAACTGTTCGAACGTGAATTTGCTGAAACAGTCGGGGCTTCCCATGCTGTAGCCTTAAGTACTGGTACGGCTGCACTCCATTTGGCCCTTCGTTATGTTGGTGTAGTTCCGGGGGACGAAGTATTTTGTTCCAGTTTAACTTTTATTGCCAGTGCAACGCCAATACTTTTTCTTGGTGCACAGCCCGTATTTATTGACAGTTCTAAAGACTCCTGGAATATGGATCCTGATATTCTGGAACAAGCCCTGGATGTTAAAAAAAATGATGGTTGTCTTCCGCGAGCAGTTGTGGTTGTCCATCTGTATGGAGAATGTGCTGAGATGGATCGAATCATGGAAATCTGTGATAGATTCGGTGTAACAGTTATTGAAGATGCTGCAGAAGCCCTTGGTGCTCGATACAAGGAACGGGCACCTGGTACCTCTGGTCGGGCAGGTTTTTTTTCTTTTAACGGGAATAAGATTATTACTACTTCAGGTGGTGGTATGCTTGTGACTGATGACTCAGATTTTGCAGCAAAGGTAAGGTTTTGGGCTACTCAGGCCAAAGAAAATAAACCTTATTATGAACATCTGGAGATGGGATATAATTATCGTATGAGTAATGTGCTTGCTGCAATTGGAAGGGGACAGTTGCGTGTGCTCGAAGAAAGGGTAAAAGTTAAAAGATGTATTTATGAACTGTATAAACAATCTCTTGGAAACCTTCCTGGTATCAGCTTCATGGCTGATGGAACTAATTCTTTCTCAACACATTGGCTTAGCTGTATGTTGGTAGATGCCAAATCTTTTGGTCATGAACCTCAGAAAATTTGTAACCTACTGGAAGAACACAATATTGAAGCAAGGCCATTGTGGAAACCATTACACATGCAACCTCTTTTTAAAGATAATGAGATCTTCGGTGGAGCGGTTGCGGAGCAACTGTTTGAGTGTGGTATCTGTCTGCCGTCCGGAACTGCGATGACAGATCATGAGATTAATCGAGTTGTGGAAGTGATTCGGTCACTTTGTAAACCTGAACAAAGCAGGACAATGGCCTGAGTCGATAATGAACCGCTTTATTAAATCAATCCTTTTTAGCCGTTGGGCGGCTTTCATACATGATTTGTGCTGGGTTCCGATAGTCATTTTACTTGCCTATTGGATTCGGTTTAATCTGGGTAATATCCCTGGCATTTTCCGGTCGTCTGTTACCAGTCTAATCTTAACAGCGGTTCCTGTTCAGGGGGTAGCCTTTTGGATTTTCGGGTTATACAGGGGATTATGGAGGTATGCGTCTCTTCAGGATCTTGTTCGGGTTGTAAAAGCAGTTACTCTTGGTACTTTGGTCTTGATTGTCGTTACAGCTCTGATGTTTCGTATGTACCGAATACCAAGATCAGTCCTGCTTCTCTATCCACTACTTCTTACTGTCGGTCTGATAGCCCCGCGGATTCTCTATCGCTGGTTTACCGAGCATAAGTTCAAGTTACGATCAGAAGATGGTGCACGCACTCTTGTTGTAGGTGCAGGAACAACAGGTGAATTTTTTCTGCGTGATTTGGTTCATCGTGGAGAATACCTGCCGGTTGCCCTTGTTGATGATGATCGATCTAAGCAAGGTCGAGAGGTTCACGGCATCAGAGTTTTTGGTTCGATTAAGGATCTTGCTGTATTGGTAGATAAGTTAAGTATTGAGATTGTTCTCATTGCCATACCCTCTGCTGACCATTCTCTGGTGAATCGTATTGTGAATCAGGTTAAAGATCAGGATGTGCAATGTCGGATAGTTCCAGCGACCATGCAGTTCGTAGAAGACCATTTTGATGTGAATCAGATTCGCCAGATCACAGTAGAGGATTTGTTAGGCCGCGATCCTGTTCAATTGGATTACAGTGCGATTGGTAAATATCTCAGAGATAAAACTGTTATGGTGACAGGTGGTGGGGGCTCTATTGGGTCAGAACTATGCCGTCAGATCTGCGAGATGGATCCTGAACGGCTGATTATTTTCGATCATGGTGAATATAATCTCTATGAGATAGATCATATTCTTGGAACTCGTTTCCCGGAATTGGATATTGTGCCAATCCTTGGTGACGTTAAAAAGAAAAAACGGGTTTCCTGGGTTTTTGAAACCTTTAATGTGGACGTTGTTTTTCACGCTGCTGCTTATAAGCACGTTCCTATGCTGGAACATAATCCGGCCGAAGGAGTTCAGAATAATGTTAGCGGTACAATGGTTCTTGCAGAACTTGCGGATAAATTCGAGTGCGATCGTTTTGTTTTGATCTCAACGGACAAGGCGGTTAACCCCACGAGCGTTATGGGGGCAACGAAAAGAATCGCGGAGTTATTTTGCCAGAATCTGGATGGAAAATCCAAAACAAAATTTATAACTACTCGTTTCGGAAATGTTCTTGGATCCACCGGATCTGTTGTACCTTTATTTGAGCGACAAATTCGGGAAGGAGGGCCGCTTACTGTAACGCACAAGGATATCCGACGGTTCTTTATGACCATTCCTGAATCTGTCAGCTTGATTTTGCAAGCGGGTTCCATGGGTATTGGTGGTGAAATTTTTGTCTTGGATATGGGAGAGCCGGTTTTGATCAGTGATCTTGCAGAGCAGATGATACGATTGTCTGGTTTTATTCCGGAAAAGGATATTAAGATTATTTATACTGGATTGAGGCCTGGGGAAAAACTCTATGAAGAGTTGTTTCATGACAGTGAAAAACTTGAGTCTACCGGGCATTCAAAATTGATGCTTGCCGGGAGCCGTCATTACGATTGGACATGGTTGAATTCTGAACTTGCTACTCTTTTAAGTTCAGCAGTGGATCGTGATGTCATTGAAGTGAAAAAAACGCTTCGTGTACTGGTACCTGAGTATATGCATGACCAGGAATAATGGTGATGAATAAGGAAATACCGGTAAAATATAAAGAAAGTCGTATGCTGAAGCGGCTTGGTGCCGGCATTCCCTGTTTTATGGTTGTTCTCTTTACTGGCTATGTATACTTGTTCGCTGTTAATAGAGATCTATCTGGTGACAGGGTTTTACTTGTCTTGGCCTGTATGGGAATCCTGTCACTTCTTCTGCAAAGAGAACTATTCTTGCTGAGACGAGTGTTGCTGTTTTTTTTCTCAGTGATACTTCTTGCTGCCATTGGTGTTTTCTTTCCTACCACTCCATTTGTTAGCCCAACCTGGTATTTTTCAGCTGTTTACAGATTACTGCTCTCTGCTATTATTGTTCATGCTTTCCTTGATCTGAATGGCTCTCAGCCAAGACTTTTAAGGAACACAGGTATTGTTCTTCTCGGGTTGTTTTTTATCGTTTTTTTGTTTGGATTGTTTGGTATTGACTTAAAACAATCCGTGGTGTCTTTGGCAGGGATTCCCGATATTACAATTGGATGGAGTGATAAGTATATTTCTTTTTGGATACTTTTCCTTTTGTGGGGAACAGTGGCTGCAGTGTTAAGGAGCAGTACTGGTAGAAAGCACGTTCTCGTGACACTTCTAATCCTGATTTCCGGTTGTGTTCTAGTCGATTTAGGCTCGGAGATAGCTTTGCTTGGCTGGGGCGTAAGCTGTTGTGCTTATTATGTTATATCTTATGGGGGGAGTGCAACTGGTAAAGCCTTTTCCCGGATTGTTGTGGCTCTGTTTTTATTGATTCCTGCCTTGGGAATAGTACTTAATTCGACAGGTATTTTTGAACCGGAAAGCATTGTGACAGCTATTTATAATTTTAACAGGGACACATTTCATTTTGTTGGTTCGCGTGGGATTCATTCCATTGCTGCAAGGCTCCACCTTTTTGACATAGGTGCAGAACTTATGCAGACAAACTGGATTTCTGGCTATGGTTTTGGCTCAGAATTGACATTACCAGTATCTTCCAGTGGTTTCACCAGTTGGAAGGTCCTACCGGGCGGGCATCCGCACAATGTTGTGTTCCTGTTTTGTATCCAAATGGGAATATTTGGATATTTTCTTTTATGTACTTCAGTTTTAGCAATGGCTTCTTCAATCCTGGAAACAGAGCCAGATGGACAAGTGAGAAAAACAGTTCCTGCTGCAGTTGCGTTGTTAACTGCTGCATGTATTATCTTTTCTACAAGTTTTGCGGCCTGGAAACCCGATATGGTGCTACTCTATTGCATGATGGCAAGCATGCTCCTGATGAGTGGCTCTATTCTGCCAGTGTGCGTTGGCGTGACAGAGCAAAAAGTCGATAAATTTGAGATGACACTTGTTGGAGTAGCAATAACTGGAATTATTACTGGCTTAGTAGGCTTCTACTTTTTTTAATGAATTGGATGATAAATTATATTCGTTTTCTCAAGGGGATTGTTTCGCAGAGGCACCTTCTTATTTCCATGGCAAGGAGAGAAATATCTTCTCAGTATATTGGTTCTATGTTGGGGATTGTTTGGACTATTATTAATCCTTTGGTTTTGATTACCGTTTTTTGGTTTGTTTTCAGTATAGGGTTTAAAGCCAAACCACTGAATGATATTCCGTTTGTCGTCTGGCTTACCGCAGGTCTTGCTCCCTGGTTTATCTTTTCTGAGATTGTACTT
The DNA here is from genome assembly GCA_947311605.1 of uncultured Sulfurovum sp. Lineage (GTDB taxonomy): Bacteria > Campylobacterota > Campylobacteria > Campylobacterales > Sulfurovaceae > JAAXPZ01. The sequence goes on along the minus strand of CAMZLC010000058.1, from coordinate 30,985 downwards.
AGTTCCGTTGGTGTAATTGTTGGTAATGTGAATCTTGTCAAAAAAACATTATTTCATTCTCAACTTCTTCCTGTCGTTCGTATTATTGCGGCTCTGTTTAATCATGGGATACTGTTGCTGATACTCATTTGTCTCCTTCTTTTTCATGGAATGCCTGTGAGTTTATATTTTTTACAGGTTTTCTATTACCTGTTTTGTTTATGTGTGCTGGTGCTTGGGTTTTCCTGGGTCGTTTCTGCTTTGAATGTTTTTATCCGTGATACTGCACAGATTGTTGGAGTAATTATCCAGGTAGGTTTCTGGGCAACCCCGATCTTTTGGGACATAAGTATGATGCCACCACGAGTGCAGTCCATATTGAAACTTAATCCTGTTTACTACATAGTTCAGGGATATCGCGAGTCCTTTATCTATTTCACACCCTTCTGGCATCATCTTGGATATACATTCTATTTCTGGAGTGTGGCTATAGCTATGTTGTTAGTTGGAATTGTAACGTTTCAAAAATTAAAACCTCAGTTTGCTGATGTCTTGTAGATGGAAAAGATGAATAGAACTTCTGTGATCACTGCACGTGATTTAACAAAAATATATCGGTTGTATGATCGTCAGATAGACAGGATGAAAGAAACATTTTCTCCATTCCGGAAAAAATACCATAAACCTTTTCATGCTTTGAAAAATGTCTCTTTTGAGATATGCAAAGGAGAAACTATTGGAATTGTAGGCCGTAATGGATCGGGGAAATCCACCCTTCTTCAAATCATCTGTGGTATTTTGCAACCTTCTTTGGGAACCATAAATGTTAGTGGCAGGATTTCCGCTTTACTTGAGCTTGGCGCTGGTTTTAATCCCGATTTCACCGGCAGGCAGAATATATATCTTAACGGTGCAATTCTCGGATTTAGTAAGCGCGCTATTGATGAACATCTTGAAGATATCCTCGCTTTTGCAGATATCGGCGCATTCATAGATCAGCCGGTAAGATCCTATTCCAGTGGAATGTATGTGCGATTAGCCTTTTCTGTCGCCATAAATGTTGAGCCCGATATCCTGATAGTTGATGAGGCACTTGCTGTGGGGGATGAATCCTTTCAACGAAAGTGTTTTGGCCGTATTAATCAGATTCAGGAAAAAGGCAGTACAATACTGTTTGTTTCTCATTCTGCCGGTTCAGTCATTGAACTCTGCTCACGGGCATTGCTCTTTGATGAGGGGGAATTGTTACTTGCAGGAACTCCTAAGCGGGTAGTAGGACAGTACCAGAAAATGCTTTACGCAACCCCTGCACAGGTTTCGATTATGCGGGAAAGTTGGTTACAGAATAAAGATCGCCTACAGTTGAATGTTGACACGATTTCTTCAGATCTTGAGTCTACGGATGAGCAAGAACTGGAGGTTATAAAACTGAAGGCGGGCCAGACTGATGGAGAGGGGTTCGATCCTGGATTAGTACCAGCAGAGATTATTGGGTATGAACGTATTGGTGCAAAAATTGAAGATCCAGTGATCCGTAACAGTAGAGGCAAGAAGGTTAATGTGTTGCGAAGTGGTGATCAATATTTCTATTGTTACAGGGTGAATTTTGATAAACCCTCTCGAAATGTATATTTCGGGATGTTGATTAAAACTATTAAAGGTATTGAAATATCGGGATTCTCAGCTCCTCTTACCGATAATGGAAAGCATTTTATTAGGGAAGGTACCTGTTGGCAGGTAAAGTTTGCGTTTACCTGTCGACTAAACCCTGGAGTCTATTTTCTAAATGCTGGTGTTTTATCCAGGGAAAATGGTGAAGAGACTTTCCTTGATCGGTGGCTCGATGCAGCCATGTTTCGTGTTCGTTTTAAACGAGACGCTTGCGCTACTGCAAGTGTTGACCTCGTTGATAATTCAGAAATTTGTCAAATAGAAGGGGAGTGAAGTGCTTCAATCTCAAAATTGTATCTTTGTAATGGGGATGCATCGAAGTGGAACATCTGCTTTGACAGGTGCTCTTCAGTTGATGGGCTGTCAGTTGGGGGGGCAGTTGATGGGGCCGTGGAAAGGGGATAACCCAAAAGGTTTTTTTGAGAATATGAAGGTCTTCCGGATGAATGAGCATTTTATCAAAAAATGCAATTCTTCTTGGGATGACCCCTGTTTCTACGGATCTGACTGGCTTCTAGACAAAGAAGTCAAACAGTATAAAAGAGATCTTAAAGACCTGCTGGAGCAAGAAATTGGGCATCATGCTCTTAGTGCCGTTAAGGATCCAAGGATTTGCATCTTGTTCCCTGTCTTGCAGGATGTCTTTTCCGATATGGGAATTGCCATTAAGTGTGTGTTCGCGGTACGAGATCCTGTGGAAGTGGCAAAATCTTTACAGAAACGGGATGGATTCTCCTTGGAACATGGGCTGCTGATGTGGATGAATCATATGTTGACCGCAGAGTACCTTACTCGCGGTGTACCAAGAGTTTTTGTTGCTTTTGAGAGTTTGATAGAAAACTCTGAGAGTGAAATTTCTGCAATTATAGAAAAACTGGAGTTACCCTTTCCGCGGCCATGGCAAGAAGCAAGAGCTGATGTCCTGGCATTTCTGGATCGTGATTTACGACACCACAAAAAACCTCCTCAACTATTTGATGATCCTCTTTCGCTCCTTGTTCAAGAGTGTTATGCATCTTTTTTAGAATCTGCCAGTAAAAAAGATGATTCAGAAAGGATTGTTGATCGTAATGATACTATTCGGAAAAACTATGAAAAGTACACACGTTTTTTCTATAACCCTGAAGTTAAAGGGATGGTTTCAGGTTTACATGAAACTCGAAGGAAAATTGAGAAACAAACAGTAAGATATCAAGTGGTTGTGGCTGAAATGGAACGATTGAGTAAAGATATTCAAAGCAGAGATCAAAGTGTTGTAGAGTGTGAGACAAAGGTTTTGGCATTGCAGGATACTTTGCTGCAAATAAAGGAAAGTAGGTCATGGCGATTAGCAATGTTTATCAAAAAATGCAATCCTGCGTCATGGAAAAATAGCAGTATTAGTTGAAGTGCGATTTGGTGTAATGTCAGTGGTCGGAGTGAATGAGCAAACCTGAAATTAGTGTCATAATACCTCTTTATAATCATGAGGACTTCATTGAGCAGACCATACAGTCTGTATTGGAGCAATCGTTTCAGGATTTTGAGATTGTTATAGTTGATGATGGTTCTACGGATAACTCAGTTGAATTTGTGAAAAGAATAGCTGATTCGCGTATTCGTCTGTTCTGTCAGGAAAATCGTGGCGCACACAATGCACTGAATACTGGAATATCTCATGCGTGCGGGCGATATATTGCCATTTTGAATTCAGATGATCTTTTTGCAAAAGAGCGTCTGGGGAAGTGTTACCAACTCATAGAGGCTGATCCGTCCATAGGTATAGTCTGTACAGGTGTACAATGTATTGATTCATCAGGACAAGCTTTACACCAGATTAGAAGTGCTCCTTTGTACCTCAATCGTGGAAAACGGAGCCATGAAGATCAGGTCATTCCTCTTGATCTCTTTGCGGATAATTTTTTGATTTCCACCTCTAATATTTTCTGTAGTATTTCTTTGGTTAATCATGTTTCACCCTTTAGAGAGTTCCGATATTGCCATGATTGGGACTTCTTTTTACGCACGACTTTTGAATCTCATCTCCGTTTGTTACATGAGCCACTTCTTGAATACAGAATCCATAGTTCAAATACACTCGGAGAGGATAGGGCAGGTGTGTACTTTGAAATCGCCGTTGTTATTGCCGATTTTTTGCGTCGTCACGAACTGCAGGATCTGCTACCTCAAAGTCACATGATCCTTGAAGAAGAAGTGTTCAAGTCATTGCGTTATCATTATGTGGATAGAATGTTGGCTACCTTGTTGTTAAGGAATTATAATGATGATGAATGGGAATCTGTGGTCACATCGCTTTTTCAAAAAGGTGATAATTCTTTGTATGTTGCCGGAACAAAGCATATACGACAGTTGATTGAAAATGATGCTTGTGCGTCGCAGGTATTTAGTGAGAATAAAGAGCTGAATATGAAACTTGAAAAACTGGAAAAGGAAAAACGATGTTCGCCATCTTTTTTCTATAGAGTCGGAGCCATTGTTAAAGCTTGTATCCATCAGGTTAGAGGTGGATGGTGATGTTGTTTTGAGTAATACTAATATACAGTTGCAACCTGATTTCACGATAGTGATATTGTCTCGGAATGAGGGAAGGCATGGACACCAGACAATGTGTGCCATTTTGCGTGCTCTTGAAAAGATAGATAGCTCTAATAAGTTTTTTGAACTGCTTATTGTTCACGGCGGGTCCGATTCTCTTACCAGAGAGACTTATGGTCATTTTGTTGATGAAAACGTACGCCAGTTTTTTCTGGAGGAGTCTGATGAACTGACACTTTTGCGTTCAGGAGTAAAAGAGTCCAAAGGAAATACCATTGTCTTTGTGCCAGGAGGTCATATTATTGGCTTCCAGTGGTTTGAATTGATTTGTTCCGAATCGCTCTCCGAAAGGCCTTGTTTTTACGTACCTGAATATGAAATATGTTTTGGAGCTGATTCAGCAGTGACAAAGTTTTTAGCTTCTCACAATAGTTTTTTTGATTCAGGATGTTTGATGGATGGGCTTTATTGGAACACCGGCCATTTTTTTATCCAAAGGTTGTTATTGTCTCAATTGCTTGAAGCAATGGGTGCCGCCGAAGAAATTAGTGAAACTGCCGGATTCTGGCTTCTCCTCTGTGAGGCCATGGCTCAGGGGATTCGCGTTTCCGTAGTTGCGGGAACGGTTGTTTATACGAGAAAACCCTGGAATGGTCGACTACCTGTACACTTTAGGGGTGACATTGCTTCCATAAAATGCACACTCTTTGAGTGTAAATCTTTTAAGGCCCCTGAATTGCCAGCAATAAACAGTCAGGATGCTCCTCCTCTTAATAATGAAAATGATTCTCCAGAAGCATATAAGGGGAGGCCATGGGGCGTATCAATGGTGGCTTGTGGTGTGAAGAATTTTTTTTGTAAGCAGGCAACCAGTACCATTGTCCCTTCTTGCCTTGACCCTACCTGTAAACACTCAGAACAACACTTTCTTCCAGAATGGATGCAGTTGGAAATGCTGGAAATGAATTCATTAGAACCCATAATAGTACCCGACACGTCACGTGTCATTGTCCAGCGGTGTGAAGGCTCAGAAACTTCATTATCTATGGCCTATGAACATTTGTGTTCGTATTGCGGTGAGGAAATTGAATATGTTTTCCTGGTTCCCTGGCTGATTACCGGTGGAGCAGATCTGGAGACCATCAATATGGTTCATGCCCTTGAACGACAGGGGCGTGGCGAGCAAATTGTAGTTATTGCAACTGAAAATGTTGATTCGTCATGGAGTTCCAAGCTACCTGAAAGTGTATGCTTCATACCTTTTGGCCAAAAAAATAATACTATTTCTGTGGAAAAACAGGATGTATTACTTCATCGTTTTATACTCCAGATACAGCCACGTGTTATCCATAATATAAATTCATTGCATGGATATCGTCTTTTTATCCATAACGGTTCTATTTTACAAAAGATCTCACGTCTATTCGTAAGTGTTTTTTGTTTTGATTTTCTCAAAAATGGATCCAGAAGTGGTTTTGCCGTTCATTGCCTGCCAGATTGTTTTGACTTTCTTGAGGCAGTAAGCAGTGATAATCAGTTTTTTTTGGATGAATTGCATCAGATGTATGGTTATGAGAAGTCAAAACTTGCTGTTTTATACCAGCCTTGTATGCCTGCGCGGGAAGTAAGCTTATGCAGTGATGGAGATTTGAAAAAACCGGGCACGCTTCAGATTTTGTGGGCAGGACGAATGGATCGACAAAAACGGCCGGATGTTCTACTGGAAATTGCCAAACAGTGTTCAGACCTGCCGATCCAGTTTCATGTCTATGGAACAGCAGTGCTCGACGAAGAACAATTTATTTCAGTGCTGGAGGCTGTGGAAAATGTTACATGCTACGGGAGCTATGACGGTTTCTCTTCCTTACCTGTTCATCTGTATGATGCATACTTGTATACTTCCCAATGGGATGGGCTTCCTAATGTTTTACTCGACGCTGCAGTTTCTGGTTTGCCTGTTATTGCCTCTGACGTTGGTGGTATCCATGAGTTTATAGAACATGAAAAAAATGGCTTTCTGGTAAAGCCGTTTGATGATTCTGCTGCCTATGTTTCTCTTTTAAAGAAACTGCTTGTTGAAGAACATCTTTTGGGGAAAATTCAGGAACAGATGGAGTTTACATTGAAAACTCGTTTTTCATGGGAGCGTTTTAGCCATAGTCTTAACAAGATATATGATATGAACGGTTTTACTAACTAAATGGTCCCTTGAGTGCTATGCCTGATTATGAGAATAACAATGAGTTGAAACCTGAAATCAGTATAATTATTCCATGTTATAATCATGGCCAGTATCTCAATGATGCAGTTGAATCTGTTTTGTCGCAAACGTTCCAAAAATTTGAAATTATCATTGTAAATGATGGTTCTACCGATAAACAGACGAAGCAATTGCTGAGCCATTATGAAAAAGAAAAGACCAGGGTTATTTGCACTGAAAATCAGGGGTTGGCTGCTGCCCGTAATACTGGCATTGGTGAAGCAAAGGGAAGATATATTCTTCCTTTAGATGCTGATGACTTTATAGAGCCCGGTTATCTTGAAAATGCAGCTCGATTGCTTGATAATCAGGGAGACTTGGGTATTGTTTATTGCCAGGCACAACTTTTTGGTGCTGTTGAGACCAAATGGCTATTGCCTGAATATTCTCTAAAAGCAATGCTACTTGATAATGTTATTTTTTGCTCTGCCATGTTTAGAAAATCTGATTGGGAGAGGGTCGGTGGTTACGACCCGGGGATGATTTACGGCTGGGAAGATTACGAATTTTGGCTGTCACTTATAGAACTTGGTCGTAAGGTATATCAGATTCCTGAAGTCCTGTTCTCCTACCGTGTTTCGTCCGATTCCATGGTTCGCAGCAAAGAAAGGTGGCAAAAAATTGCAATGTTCAGGAGAATTTTTGAGCGGCATGAAAAGTTATTTACTGAACATATAGACGTATGGATCAATTCCTTGCTTGAAGTACGGGAACAATATTATACAAGTAAATTATATATTGATATTGGCAATGGGATTAGTGATGCGGATTGCATCAAGCGAAAAGTTGAGCCCGGTACGTCAGAAATACGGTTCTCGTTAAGGGAGTACCAACAGATAAAATCCATACGCTTTGACCCCATTGATATTCCAGCCATAATAGAATTGTTTCAAATTATAGTTACCGATAAACATGGGAATGATAGTGAATTAGTTGATTATGGTGATAATTCAATCCTGCAGGTAAATAATGAACGCTATTTCGATGGCAATGATCCGCAATACCATCTTTGTTTAACACCGGCTACACTTGAAAGTATCGACACCCTTACCATAAAGCTTAGCTTCAAAGCACTGGCCGATGATGCCTTACAGCAGATAGTAAAACTTCAGCAGGTAAAGTTACAGTTGTTATCCTCAAAACTTGATAAATATAAATCATCAGGATTATTCCGTGCTGTTGGAACAACTCTTCGAAAACATGAAGGTGAGGGTGGAATGGAGTATATTAAACGGCAGTTGAAACTTTCCTGAATAGTTTGATTGATCAGGTTCTTTTTACTTAAACAGAATTGCTTATAAACGATGAAGCTGTATTTTAAAAATCTCATTTTAACTATATGGTATATTCTTTTTAACGAAGACTATCGGTTACTGAAGACATCCTGTTGTTTTGATCCGATATACTATAGAAAGATGAATCCGGAAGTGGTGTCAGCCGGAATAAATCCCTTAATTCACTACCTAAGATGTGGTTGGCAAGAAGGGATAAAACCCAACCGCCTTTTTGATCCGTGTTCTTATACAAAGGAGAATCCTGTAGTTAAATTCTCAAGAATTGATCCTTTAACGCATTTTCTTCAAAAGAGAAATGATGAATCCATACCACCATATTTTGACGCAACATTTTATAGGAAAAAATATGCTGATGTTGCTACGAGTGGGATTCATCCATTGGGGCACTATTTAAGCATTGGTATGGCCGAGAGAAGGCAAGCTAGTCTGTTTTTTGATGTTGAGTGGTATCTTGACAGGACACCAGTTTTGTTGAAGAAAAATATGGAACCTTTCAGTCATTATCATGACTATGGCATTTCTGAAGGGAAGAGCCCTTCTCCTTTATTTGATCCTTCCTATTACAAGTCAACCTATAAAGTATCTGAATCATGTGATCTGTTTGTTCATTATATGACATATGGTGTACCTGCCGATCATCGTCCCTGCAGCTGGTTTGATCCTGTTTTTTATCGTTCTTCTTATCTTGCAGCTGAGGAAAACACTGTAATTCCCCTTGCTCATTATCTTGAAAAAGGCGTAAATAAAGGTTTTTATCCAAATCGTACCATAAATGATTTACCCAAGAAGCCAAAGATATCCATAATTGTTCCTGTCTATAATGTATTGCCATCATTTTTGAATAATTGTATTCGTTCCGTTCTGTATCAATCATATCCCCACTGGGAGCTATGTCTTGCCGATGATTGTAGTAGTAATGTTGATATTAAACCTTTACTAGAACGTTGGGCTGCGCTAGACAAAAGAATCAAGGTTGTGTTTCTAGATGAAAATAAGGGGATATCGGGTGCCACTAATGTAGCAACGGATCTTGCCAGTGGTGATTACTTAGGCTTCCTTGATAATGATGACGAGCTTGCAAATGATTGTCTGTTTAGGGTGGTACAGCAAATAAACACGAAAAAAGCAGACCTTTATTATAGTGACGAAGATCTGATTGGTGAAGATGGGAGACAATTTGATGTTTTTAATAAACCAGGTTTTAACAGGGAACTGTTATTGTCTCATAACTATATAACCCATTTTGTTGTTACTGAAAAAACATTGTATGACAAGGTTGGAGGCTTTGATAGCACACTCGATGGTGCACAAGACTTTGATTTGGTGTTAAAACTCTCGGATCAGGCAAGGAAGATCGTTCATATTCCGAATATCTTGTATCACTGGCGTGCTTCTGAAACTTCAACGTCCATTAATCATGACCAGAAACAATACGCTAACAAAGCGGGAAGAAAGGCAGTTGAGAATGCTCTTGGACGATGTGATATAGATGCTGCTGTTGAGCATCTTGAATGGAAATTTTATTACAGGGTAAAAAGAAAACTGGCAGCGTTCCCCATGGTATCTGTTTGTATTTTGTATAGGGAGAATGACCTTTTTCAGGAAAACTTAACCCGTCTGATATCCTCCACTGTGTATCCTGCTGTTGAGTTTATACTTATTAAAGGAGATGTTCAGGAGGTATTTCTTTCAGATGTCCATACTTTTGAAGGAAGAAGAAATGTTACAATGCTACCGACTTCCGGGAACAATATGCCAGCTGCGCTTTATAATGAGGCAGTAAGCCAGTGTAGAGGGAATTATATTATTTTCCTCAATTCATTTGTACAATTCCAACAGAAAGATTGGATCCAGGCCATGCTTGAATATGGCCAGGATGGCAACGTAGGAATGGTTGGTGGAAGGATTCTTCCAGTGGCAGGTGAAGAGGAGTTTGTGGGTATTCTTCCCGATATGGACAAAGATTCCTCTTTGTATTATGCCCGATTTCTTCAGGAGAGTTCCCGTCATATGGTTGGCCGGCAATGGGCGCAAAATGTTTTTTCCCTTTCCTGGAACCTGGCAATGATTAAGCGAGAATATTTTCTTGAACTTGGTGGCTTTGACGAAAAATCTTTCGGGAATCTATTTGCTGACAGTGATTTGTGTTTTCGTATCCGGGAAGAAGGAAAAGAGATTCTATATACGCCATTTGCTCTTGGACGTTACCTGGAAGCGGAAGAACAACAATCCGGTTTTGATCAAGATGCCTTAACTTCCGAAAAACTGCGATTCCAGAAACAGTGGCGGAAATTGTTAACCAGGGGTGATCCTTATTATAATTTGAATCTCCTGGAACAAAACGGAGTGGAAGGGAAAAAATTCCTCACATGGTACCGCGGAGAGTCTGGAGAGTAAGGAAAACTTGTGGATTCAATCCCTTTGCAGTATTGTATCTTTTTTTTAACAGTATCGGGCATATTTGTGTATTTAACTCTTTGGATATAGTGTGAAGATTTCTGTTGTCATTCCTGCATATAATCATGAAAAATTCATTGGTCCCGCCATTGATAGTGTCTTGAATCAAAGCTTTCAGGATTTTGAGCTGATCATTGTTGATGACGGTTCTACTGATAAGACGGCCGATGTGATCAAAGGATATTCCGACTCAAGGATCCGTTATTTTTATCAGGAAAATCAGGATGCCTTTAATACCATAAATCGTGGTATGGGCCTGGCTGAAGGCGAGTTCATATCCATCTTAAATTCAGATGATATTTACTCGCTTGATCGTTTTCAGAGACTGCTAGATAAACAGCAGGAGACGGGCGCACAATGTTTATTTAGTGATGTTATCCCCATTTCAGATAGTGGAGAAGAATTTACTGACCCGAATTTTGGCTGGAATATCTGGCACCAAAAGAACCGTGATTTTCATAAAAAAACAGGTAATCTTTATACGGCCTTTCTTAAAGGGAATTTTATGGTTACCACTTCTAACCTGTTTATGAGTCGTGTGGCGGTTGAGAAAGTGGGTAACTTTTGTTCCTTAAGATATTTGCACGATTACGATTTTATATTCCGGATGCTGTTGGCCTTTCCCTCACAGGTTCATTATCTGGATGATGAAAAACTTATGTACTATCGTATACATGATGGCAATACCCTGGGTGAGGCAGCAATCACAGGCCGAGAGCAGGATCAAGATATCATTCGAAAATATCTGCTTGCCAAGATACCCGATGAATTTACCACTTATGTGGAGGCCGGCTCTGAACGTCTTGTTGAGTTGCAGCAGGAACTCAATGATGTACGTCATACCATCGCAACCGGAGAAGAGCCAAGTGTCAGAGAAGCCTGGGCCAGGTTTTTATCTGCTTTGAAGTATAAGATTGGAAAGAAACTGCAATCATGAATATTCCCAAATATTATTCTCTTCCGGCTCTTATCAGAAAAGGAAAGGAAATCGCTCCAAAAGTCGACACTGTTACTTTTGATCTTTTTGATACACTCCTCATTCGACGCATTCACGATCCGGACTTAGTTAAACTTCCTGTTGCCCGTTATATCTCTGATCTTGCGGCAACAAAAGGACTTGAGTGGAGCCAGGATCAGGTACAAAAACTTCGGGATGGTATTGAAGCTCGTCACCGACAGAAAACTGCTGAGACATTTGATGACCATGAAGCCTGTTATCCTAACTATATGAAGGAGATGCTTGCTGAAATTTTTGGTGATGAAGCGGATGAGGCATTATTTGACAGAGTGGCAGATTACGAAGTGGCCATGGAAAATTCCATGCTGGTTCCCCGTGGGGAATTTATTGACTGGCTGAAAGAACTTCGACAACTTGGAAAGAAAGTACTCATTATTTCTGATATTTATCTTCCCGCAATATATCTGGAGCGTTTTGTCAAACATGCCGGTTTTCTGGATCTTGTTGATGCTGTTATTTCCTCTGCAGATACATTTCTTGCCAAAGCCTCAGGGAATGCTTTTCCACTTATTCAAAAAGAGTATGATTTAGATCCAGCACGCTGGTTACATGTGGGCGATAACCCTGTTTCAGACGGTTTGCGACCTTTGGAATTTGGAATTCAGGCACTTGTGCTTCACGATGCCTCTGAAAAAAGGCGTAAATCAGTTATCAGACGCCTTGTGAATTACGGTGCTGGCCGCCCATTTTGGCGGGGAAGGGCTTTGCAACAACTGATGCAACCCCTTGAATATGAAAACAGAGAAAGAGACGACCTGTATATAGAAGGTTACAGTTTTCTTGGGCCAATGATTGGTGCATTCGTTCAGGATATTGCCGAAAAAAGTAGAAACCTTAAGATTGGGAAGGTATTTTTTCTTTCTCGTGAAGGGTGGACTTTTAAAAATTATTGGGAACAGAGTATCCCAAGGATATTTCCAGGTAAACAATTACCTGAAATAGAGTATCTTTATGTGAGTCGAATGGCTTTAGCTGGCGCCAGTTGTGCCTACAAAGGACTTAGTCAGGCGAAGGCTGATATTGTTTTTCTCCCCCATGGGAACTCTAATTTTCTTGATGTTTGTAGAATTTTTTCCCTTAACCCTGAGCCATTTTCTCCTCATTTAAACCGACATGAACTCACCGCAAATACTGTGCTTAGTCCAGTACACGAAGGTTATCTCCAGGAAAATAGTGTTCGTTTCATAGAGTTGCTTGAAGACGAGAAGTTTCAGGATGAGGTTAAGTGTCAAACTCGTCCGGCAAATGATGCTTTACAGCTCTATCTCGAAGATATTGGATTTTTTGAACATAAAGATATTGCCTTGGTTGATATTGGCTGGCTTGGGACAATTCAACGTTTCCTTTACGAGGCTATTTGTCACCGTGAAGATGCACCTGTCTGCCACGGTTTTTTATTTGGTGTTACTCGTGGAATTCCGTACCCCACAACAAGCGAAAATCATTTTGAAGGTATCATTTACGATAAATATCGTTTTGATTTTGCTGCATCGACTATCATGTACTCGAGAGATTTATTTGAGGAAGCCTGCAGGGCACCTCATCCCACATTAAACGGATATGCTTTGAAGGGTGATGGTGGTTATGAACTCCTTTTCAGGCAAACAGATGATGAGACGGGGCGGGCAGAAAAGAAACAGGATGAGAATTATGCTCCATTACAACAGGGAATTTTTGCTTCAGCCCCTGCGTATGGAAGTGCTTCAGCACTCCTTGGTTACTCAATTGATGACTATAGACCATGGCTGAACTATTTGATGGTGAGCAAGCTGGCTTTTCCCAAAACCAGAGAAATTTGCAATATCAGGCACAAACATCATCTCGATGATTTCCATGGCACAAAAAAAGTTCCAAAAGGCCAGGCTCAGGTCATGGATTCACTCTGGAATCGTTCTTCCTTTGCACTTTACTGCAGTCCTTTTTTAAGGATCCGGAAGTTCCTTCGGCACATGAGAGATCGGCTAAATGAATAAGGAAAACCAATAATGGCAAAAAAAATCATGAACGATGGATTTGACCTTACTTCTAACCCGACAGGTCGTGTATTTGGTCATTATCTGCTAAGCCGATTTATTCCCATGGGAATGTACCGGGGAGGTGCTGGGTTTAAATGTTTACTCATCTTTACTATAACCCATTATTTGGGACGACCCATCTTTTGGTTTGTTACCCGTTTTGAGCCACAAATGGCCAGATTATACAGGCTGAAAGAACGGCTCAAATAATGTCTGTATCTGATTTTACTGATCTTGTAATACGAGCGAACCAGTATGATGTTACCGGTTTTAAATTAATAGTTAGTCACACGATTGAGCAGGACTTGCTGATGCAGGTTGTCTTAAGCGTAAGTGTGTTTCAGAACCTCGCCCCTGCTGAGTTTTGTGTCGATTTGTGAAAGGTATGCAATTCTATATAAAATGGAAATTTCCTCTGTTTGTAGGAGTGGTTCTTTCTGTATTCTACCTTAATTTATTTGAGAATCGTGCCTACGTTGAACTTGATGCTACTGTTACACAAACATCATGGTTTACTCTATTTTGGGCAGCTGACGGTGAACCGTATAGCAGGTGGAGAGAAGTTCGGATTCGTATGAATCCAAAGCAGCAAAAGTATCATTTTTATGCTACTGACCTGCGCGGTGTCGATAGACTGAGAATTGATACCCATGACTACAAGGGAAGGGCTGTTGTCAGAAAAATAAAAATCAGTCAAAAAGGGTATCAATCTCTGGAATACCGAACGCGAAAAGATTTTTCTTCCTTAACACCCTTGTTCCAAATTGGGACTTTTCTTGCGGAAGATAAAGGATTAACAATAGAGTCAACAGGAATTGATCCACAGCTGCAGTTACAGCTGGTTCTTGAAAAAGGAGAATCCAGAATTGGGGATATAACTACCCAGCTCGGTTTCATTTTTTGTGCTGTTTTCCTCTTTTTCTTCCTAACAGAAGATTACAGGCACGAAACAACATTTATACCACTTTTCTTTGCCGCATCATTATCTCTGATTGTTGTTATGGCTGCCATCACTAAAGAAAATGTGCATCCCGATGAATACGTGCACTTAGATGGTGGTGAGTATTATAAAAGCAATTGGTTACCTCCTGTGGTTGACAATCCTGCAATACATCATACATATAGTGTTTATGGGGTTTCCCGCCTGAATAGCCCGGAAGTTGCATATTTTTTCATTGGTAAATTTGCGCAGTTTCTTTCAAATTTTAAGTTGACTGACCTCATAAGTCTTCGCATGTTCAATGTGTTACTCTTCGGGGGACTATTACTGTATCTTCTAAAGATTCCGACTGCACGGATAATGGCTGCCCCTCTTCTCATTTCCCCACAGATTTGGTACGTTTTCAGTTATTGTAACTCGGATGCCTTTGCCCTTTTTGTTTCTTTTCTTGTCAGTTGTCAGGTCGCTCTGCCTGATTCGTTGCTCAACAAGTTTCTTTTGGAAACAAGAGAGAAGAAAAATGTATTCGTTGTGTTACTGCTCGGAATTTTGTTCAGCTTACTGTTTTTGTTGAAGAAAAACTACATTTTCTTTACTGCGTTTATAGTTGGGTATGTGCTTTGGAAAGCACTATTTCAGGTTGAACAGAGTGTACGAAAACAATATTTAAAAAGAATTACTGTAGTTATTCTCATCGGGATAAGTTTTGCTAGTGTTCGGCTGAGTGCAGATTATGTCGTAAATGGTTGGGACCGTAACGAAAAACTTGAACTTATACGAGAAGAACTTGCAGATCCCCTTTACAAGCCATCCACTCCCCTTGAAAAACAACATTCTTTTCTTTATCGAAGGGCCAGGGGTGATACTCTCGGGAAAATAATAGTCGTTGATCGTTGGTTTGAAAAAATTTATCGAAGTACTTTTGGAATGTATGGGTATTTCACTGCTGCAGGGACTGAAGCATATTATAATAGTCTCCGCCCTGTCGGAGTGGCACTCTTTGCACTTTTGTTTTTGGCAGTACTCTTTCGAGGGGGGATTCCAGGAAAATTGCTGTTCATTATTTTTCTTGGAGGGGCCGGAGCGTTGGTGGCAGCATCCTTATATCATGCCTGGACTATGGATTTTCAGACCCAGGGGAGATATCTATTTCCCATTTTTCCAATGACCAGTGTAATTCTTTTTCATTTTCGTGACTTGATGCAGAATGCTCTGTATAAATTATTGTTAACTGCAATGTTTCTATTGTCGGTTTATTCCTTTGTTTTTGTCGCATTGCGTCAACTGCCGACGATGTAATAATAAGTGCTTATTTTACAGAATATTTCCAGGAGTTTGTCCGAAAATACCCTTTTGCCCAAACTCTGCAGAATTGTTAGAAAATAATGGTCAGGGGATAATTTAAACCTTACCCCGTGACAATAAGCCACTACTTAAGTGTTTAATTATATGAGAATAGTTTTGTTTTTTTACTGTTGGTAGGCTCATATGCTTTTAGCTCCCATAAGAATAGTTGTTGACCGTTGGTTTGAAAAAACTTATCGTACGGCCTTTTATAAACACAAAGTAAAATGATAATAAAGACCGTACGTAGATAAACTGGAGGATTGAATGTCTGCATTTATTGGAAACGATAGAATGTCATACCGAATACTTGGGTATATTTCTATTATTGCATTATCCACACTTTTTTATGAACTCTCTCTGATTCGAATCCTGGATGTTCTCTGGTATCCCCATTTTGCCTACATGGTTATTACCCTTGCTCTGCTCGGTTTTGGTATTTCAGGGGTTGTTACATCAGTTCTTGCTGAACAGAAGAAACTTTTTTCCAATACGACTCTAATTATCCTGACCGTTGCTCTTGCACTCAGTTATAGTGGAATGTTCTTCTTTCTCAATAGATTTCACGTTGACTTTGATACCTTTAGCAGTGTTGCCTATCTGGGGGCAAAGGTATTACTGGTATTTTCCGGTCTTGTCGTTCCATTTTTCCTTGGCGGCCTGATTCTCTCAATCCTCTTTACCAGGTATGCTGATAAGTTTGGAAAGCTTTACTTTTGGGATTTGGTTGGTGCTTCCATTGGCTGCCTTCTTGTCCCTTTGTTGATTCCATCAGTTGGCGGACCCGGAATGCTGTTTGTGGCTTCCGCTCTTTCACTTCTTGGTATTTGCCTCATCAGTCGTTCAAAAATCCTAGTTATATTGGCGCTTGTCTGTTCCACAGGGCTGGCCGGTTTTTTGGTTTCCAGGGGAGATGACTACCTTGAAATTGCCTATCATATGGATAAGCGTGGATTCAGAACTTTGCAGGACGGTCATATTCTGACTCGTTGGGATACTATTTCACGAATTGATCTTATTCAATATCGTAAAGAATATGTTTGGATTGCATATGACGGTGGAACCCAAACCAGTTACTTTTATACTTTTGATGGTGATTACAAGAAATTGCGCGAATCATTGCCTGAGAAATCCCGTGACCAGTTTTGGGATAAATTTGTGTATGCCTCTCATTGGTTAAAAGAAGGGACAAAACCAGATGTTTTAATCATAGGTGCTGCCGGGGGCCAGGAAACAAAAGGTGCTATTGCGTTTGGTGCCAATAGTGTTGATGCAGTTGAAATGGTTGGGGCTGTCATTGCCCTTGGAAAAGAAAAATATGCTGTTGAGCCGTATGATAACCCCAAGGTGAATGCAGTACGTGGTGAAGGTCGAAGTTTTCTGCGATCAAGTAACAAGAAGTATGACATCATTCAGATGATGTCCAACCATACCACATCAAGTATCGCCTCTGGATCAGGTGCCGTCTCTCCCAATTACCTTCAAACCACTGATGCGTACAAGGAGTATTTCTCACATCTCTCTGAAAATGGTGTTTTGCATATTAATCATCATATTTATCCCAAAATGGTTCTTACTGCAGCGCGTGCCTGGAAAGAATCCGGGAGAAAGAATTTTGAAAACCATGTCCTCGTTTATTATGCTAACAAATGGTATAATCTTCCGACACTTCTAATTAAAATGCAACCTTGGACACAGGAAGAAGTTGATCGTGTTCATGATTTAATGGATGGTGATGGGTTTATAAGAATTCATAACCCCATGGATGTTGAGCACTCAAAACTGGATAAACAGTTTTTTACCGGTACTCTTTCTAAAGAGCTTGTTGCTTCAATTCCATATCGGATTGATGTTCCAACTGATGATAAACCATTTTTTAACCATATGCGGAAACGTTTTAAAGCAGTTTCCATAGATGAGCCTTATGTTGACACTTCAATAAAAGTCCTGTTAAATGATTCTATTAAACACGGGTTACCTATGGATGTTATTCATTTGATAGTGTCTGCCGGTTCTGCATTGGTGATTGCTATTGTTTGTCTGTTCGGGCCATTACTGTTTTCAAAAGTTGGACGTGCTCCCTGGGAAGGAAAAACCGCCTTTATTGGATATTTTGCCTGTTTGGGGGCAGGGTTTATAGCAATAGAGCTTATTTTCGTTCAACTTCTTCATAAATTGGTAGGGTTCCCGCTATACACGTATGTGACGGTGGTTTTTGCTTTTCTTCTTTCGGCTGGAGTTGGTAGTTATTTTACTGATATTACGAAACTGCATACTAAAAAGCTTGCCAGATTTGTTCCGTATATAGCCATACCTGTTTATGGAGTGATTTTATTGTTATTTAAGGAGTCTCTTCTTGATTATTTTCTTCAATGGTCCTTTATGCTGAGGATGTTGGCAGCGTTTGTCATGATAGCTCCACTCGGATTTTTTATGGGCATGCCGTTTGCCATTGGAATCGCAGGCTCCCACAAGAATGGAAAAGGAGCTGTCGGATGGGCCTGGGCCATAAATGGTTTGTTTACTGTTTTAGGAGGTGTGTGTAGTATTGTTCTAGCAATTTATATTGGTTTCTTTAATACCTTGATGATTGCCTTTGCTATTTATGTATTAGCCGGACTGTTGTTACCCAGGTTTTCCAGGGTGTAAGTTCGTAACCAGAACGGATTGAAAAAAATATCGATCGAAGTCTAGAATTATTAAGAATGTTTTAAAGAATGGTTATGGAAAATTATAATATAAGAAAAAGCGTCCTGATTACTGGAGGTGCTGGCTTTCTAGGCTCGCATTTATGTGAAACATTGCTTAATCAGGGGGTGGAAGTTCTTTGTCTTGATAATTATTTTACTGGAACAAAAGATAATATTAAAAGACTCTTTAACAATCCTTCATTTGAGTTACTCCGTCACGATGTAACCTTTCCCCTTTATGTTGAGGTTGATGAGATTTATAACCTGGCTTGTCCTGCATCTCCCATTCATTACCAGCATGATCCTGTGCAGACTACAAAGACCTCCGTGCATGGTGCCATAAATATGCTTGGCCTGGCTAAACGGGTACGGGCTAAAATTTTTCAGGCTTCCACCAGTGAAGTGTATGGTGACCCGGAAGTACATCCTCAGGTAGAGACCTATTGGGGAAATGTTAACCCAATAGGAGTGCGGTCATGCTATGATGAAGGGAAACGCTGTGCTGAAACCCTGTTTTTTGATTATCACAGACAACATAAACTTAGAATAAAAGTAGGTAGGTTGTTTAACACCTACGGTCCCCGTATGCACCCAAATGATGGTAGGGTTGTTTCAAATTTTATCGTTCAGGCCCTGCAGGGAATTCCCATTACTATTTATGGCGATGGATCTCAGACCCGATCATTTTGTTATGTTGATGATTTAATACGGCTCATGGTATTGTTTATGGAAAGTGGTGATGACCTCACAGGGCCCATGAATATGGGTAATCCCAATGAATTTACTATTCTCGAACTTGCAGAACATGTAACAGAGATGGTTGGTTCTTCTTCGGAGATTATCTTTACGGATCTTCCAGCAGATGACCCAAAACAACGCTCAGCAGATATTTCCATAGCCAAGAATAAATTGGGATGGGAGCCAACAACCCAGCTTAAAGAAGGACTGCGTTACACCATCGACTATTTCGATAATTTTCTGTCAGAAAATAAATAGCTGTAACGTTTAAATGACAAGTTAGTATATTTGTTTCTTTGTTGAACCACTTAGCTCACCGGCAAACGGCGTGAGAATTTAATGCTCTTATGTCTATTTTTATTGATGCTCACGTTCATTATATTCTGAATTTTCATTAGAGACTTTTTTTCTCTTCTGCGTGGGATATTTTTTCCTTTGCCGTTGTCATCCTGCTTGCGAAATGCTATGCCACTTTGTAAGTAATTACAATTCAAAGGTTTGCAAAATTTAGTCGCTTAGGCCGTGAGTAGTTACCAATTATTATGTTTCGCTGTCCTGTGATATTAGCATTGCAACATTTAATGTGCTAACCTCAGTAAGAGATAGTGAAAGCACCCCGTATTTACAGGCACAAAAAAGACATCAACGCCTGTTGTGCCAAATTTTTTTCCATCCCAAGGAGATCGACCTGTGCCAATACTGATTGATGGCCATATACATATTCACCCTTCTGTGAATATCGACATACTGCTTGATGCGGCCTGGCAAAACTTCACCTCCGTCATAACTCAACTGTTTCCCGAGAGTACCAGCTACTCTTACGTATTATTGCTGGCAGAAGGAAAAAAAAACAATATATTCCAGGAAATTTGTCATCTCGCGAAAATATCCTCGGGAAATACATCCCAAACGTGGCATTTTGAACGAACAGCAGAAGATAACAGTATCTTTGCTATTCAGGAAGAAAAAAAAATACTGCTGGTGGCTGGCCGTCAACTCATAAGCAGTGAAAAGCTTGAACTTCTATCGCTTTTTTCTCCGCAGCTTTTCCCGGATTATGAATACTCGTTGAATGAACTTGCCAGCCGTGTAACTCGTGATGGTGGACTCCCTGTACTGGCATGGGGAGTCGGAAAATGGCTGGGGTACCGTGGAAAAGTGATACAGAGCTTTATCAATCAGCCATCTGTTTCTCTTTTCTTTGTGGGGGACAACGGTAACCGGCCTGTTTTCTGGCCTTATCCCAAATTACTGGCCAGCTCTGAAAAAAATGGTATCCCATCTATAGCCGGAAGTGATCCATTACCTATAGTAAAACACGAACAACGAGCCGGCAGCTATGGTACAGCTGTTAAAAGTAACATCCTGTCAGTCAATCATCCGGCTGCAGAACTGCGGCAACTCCTTATCTCTACAAAAGAGTTTATTCCTTTTGGAAAGAGAGTCGGATATATTCAATTTTTCAAAGATCAGGTACTGGTAAATCTGCAAAAACGTCTTGGCTCAGACAGGCGTTGAAGTATCTTAGCTGCATTATGCAAATGGTTAGACGCATCTCTTTTGTCTCAACTCATAACAAATATGGATCAGAACGACGAACACTCTGCAAGGGGATAAATGATTTGTGACTGTCCATGACATTCTCATTTAAAATAAAATCCACAAAAAAGTTTTATATTAGCTAGTTATATGGAGTATGGCATTGTTAATAAATCATTGTGCTCGAAATTAAGATAAGATAAACATTTTGATACAGGGTAAGTTTAAAAATATCTCACTGATGACAGAAACTCCTTTTGTGATTAGAATCTTGTCGTTCATTAAAATTAAAGAATTCCCCTCAACTTTATTAAGAAGGTAATGAAAGAATCAAATAAAATGAAGGTGCTAGTACTGGCACCACATCCTTTTTTTGTCAATCGTGGTACACCAATTGATGTAATGCTCGTTCTCCGTGCTCTGGCAACAAGAGATGACGTTAAAGTAGACTGTATTGTCTATCCAGAAGGCAAGGACATCGGCCTGCCCCATGTCAGCCTGCATCGTCTGCCATTGCTGAAAAAAATTAAAGGCACCAGACCCGGTTTCTCCTTTAGTAAAATCCTGTTGGATATCGTCATGTTTTTCTTTGCCTGGAAAATGATGCACACTCGTCGATACGATCTTATTCACGCAGGGGAAGAAGCAGTTTTTATGGCCATGTTTCTAAAATTATTATACAAAGTTCCTTATATTTATGACTTGGATTCATCCATCGCCCAACAGATGGTAGAAAAACATGGTTTTCTTCGCTTTCTAGCACCCTTCTTCAATTGGGCCGAAGCAAAAGCCATACAAGGTGCTGTTGCAATGGCTCCAGTTTGTAACGCTCTTGCCGATCTCTGCCACAAGAATGGTGCCGATAAGGTGTTCACATTGCATGATATCTCACAGCTGAAAGACCCTGACCTACCTCAAACAGGAAAGATATTAAAAGAAATCGGAACTGATGGACTTATACTATTATATTGTGGAAATCTTGAAGAATATCAGGGAGTCGGTTTATTGATCGAAAGCTTTTCCCATGTTATCAAACAGGATCACAAAATTCAGCTGGTCATTATTGGTGGTTTTCCTGAAGATATTAAAAGATACAAACAAATGAGTGCCGAATTCGGCATTGAAACAAGAGTTCACTTCCTCGGTCCTCGCCCCTTTGATCAATTGGAAGAATACCTGGCAGAAGCCGATATTCTGGCGGCACCCCGAATTAGAGGGGTGAACACTCCAATGAAAATATTTCCTTATATGCATTCGGGAAAGCCCGTTCTTTTAACGAAATTACCCACTCACACTCAGGTAGTTTCAGACAATGAAGCCTATCTTGCTCATGCTGAGCCAAAACTTTTTGCCAAAGGAATCCTGGAGCTGTCAGGTGACACAAATCTTCGAAAAGCCTTAGGCCAAAAAGGACGCGCCTTTGTTGAAAAAAACCATGTCCTTTCATCTCACAAAAGAAGGGTTAACAACCTGTACGACTGGGTGAAGAAACATTTATCAACACTGAAGGTTGTCCATGTCGGGTTCCTGTTTTTGTCAGATTTTGATTTGATCGACACAATTCAAACATGTGCACAATTCACTTAAACTACTCCCTATCTTTTGCCCAAACTCTTCAAAATTGTCAAAAAATAATGCTCGCAATATCAATCATATGGCTGCGCTTATTTTCTGAAAATTCTTCGATTTTGACCAAAATGCCTATTCTCGGACAGGCTCCTAGTATTGAACTGAAAACATGACAATCAAGCACAACAGCAAAACAAATCAGAACATCCACAAAGGTGTTCTCACTGAAGAACTGTACAGTTCATCAACCTCTGCCCTTGATCGTTATCGTAAAAAAGTCCTTGGTGGCCGGGCAGGCCTTTTACGACTCATACAATACGAGATAGCAAGTATAATCTGTCTTAACCTTGGTGGGGGGCTGGGATATCTCATTCGACGCCTGCTGTTGTCATCACTCTTTGAGCATTGTGGGAAAGGAGTGATTTTTGGCAAGAGCCTAATGATACGAAAACCTGGTCAGATTTATCTGGGAACGCGGGTGGCCATCGATGACGCCACACTGCTTGACGGTGGCATGGAAGAAGGAATTGCCATAACCATTGGAGATGGTACAATTATCAGCAAGTCCTGTGTTATTCAAGCCAAAACCAGGCCTCTCACAATAGGAAAAGATTGTGACATCGGTGCCCATGTGATTCTTTCCAGTATCGGCGGAATCACCCTTGGTGATTCGGTTCTGATTGCGGGAAATTGCTATATCGGAGGAGGCAGGTATCATATTGATAATCTAAAAATACCGATTATGTATCAGGGAGTCTATTCTCGGGGGGCTGCAACAGTCGGAGACGGTACCTGGATCGGGGCATCTGCCACCATCCTTGACGGGATATCAATTGGCAGAGGCTGTGTCATTGGTGCGGGTTCTCTGGTCACAAAAGATATTCCTGATTATGGCATCGCTGTTGGAACACCTGCCAAAGTGATCCGGTTTCGTGACCAAGCAACTGCTAACAGTTTTTCCTTATGATTGACGCTTGTTGCTTATCCAGTGACTGGTTATGAACAGGCTGGTCAGATGCCCTCCTCAATTGTCCATAAAATGGTGCATCCACATTTCCAAAACTGCCAAAGCCCATAAGCGGTGCGAGTTGTTACGACGTTTGGCTAAATGATCATTGATCATCGTGCTTATCATATCACCGTTAAATAAGCCTCGTTTTTCAATAACTGCAGGTGACACATGGTCAAGGATCATTTCCCTGATTTTTCTGTCATCCCGTATCCAGTTTTTCATGGGAATACTATGTCCCAGTTTATCTTTTCGATAGATGATGCCATGGGGCAATACACCTTCCATGGCCTTCTTGAAAATGTACTTGGTATCAAACCAGCCCTTAATCTTCAAATCAGACGGCATGCCTGCACAGAATTCAACCAGGTTGTGATCCAGCAGCGGAAACCTGCTTTCAATCCCCTGACATCGATTCAAATCATTCCGGCGCAGATAAAAGTCAACAGCCGTCTGATAATCGCTATAGAGACAGCGCGACAACAAATCCGGAGCACCACTCTCCTGATTTGTCCGTAGAATATCTTCCAGAAGTTCCGACCAGTCGAACTGCTGAAAAAATTCGCTTCGGCCCAGTTGTAAAAACTCGTTGTCGGTATAGTAAATACGCCAGCGATGGGAAAGCAATTCCTTGGGATATGCAAGACTTTCGGAAAAGCGTTTAAGCTTCACCGATAGATTTTTTTTCTGGTCGGAATCAGGCAAAGCTGAAAAAATTTTTAATATGGGTAATAGAAGAAGTCTAGGTAGGTAATCAATATACTGCGCCATCTTATCTGCTTCATACACTGGATGCCCTGCAAAAAGTTCATCTCCGCCATCACCTGTGAGAATATATTCTGTGGTCGAAGAGGCTGCATTCCTGCCAAGGAGGTGAGTTGCGATATTAATGCCAACATCGCAAAATGGTTCATTCATGCTGCGTACAATATC
The DNA here is from genome assembly GCA_947311605.1 of uncultured Sulfurovum sp. Taxonomy (GTDB): domain Bacteria; phylum Campylobacterota; class Campylobacteria; order Campylobacterales; family Sulfurovaceae; genus JAAXPZ01. The sequence continues at coordinate 6,993 of CAMZLC010000058.1, read as the reverse complement.
CGGCATAAGCAGGACATCTTCACTGCGATACTCCCCTTCATGGTGTTTGGAGTTTGTAAATTCTGCCATGGCTCTGGAATATTCCGATTCATCAAAAGAAACTGCCCGGCAACGATAAGAAAAGGTATTCACCTGAGCGTTTGCTTTTTCTGCAGCTAAAGTGACTACTGTACTGGAATCCATACCCCCACTTAAAAATATACCCGGAGCCCGATCTTCGTCTACCCGGAGAGAGACAGCCTGACGCAAATGGGAAAGAAGGTTTTGAGTAACTTCTTTTTCATCTGCAGCTATTGGATTAAACTTGAGATGCCAGTACCGTTTAAGATGAACCTCACCGCGCTCGATCCGCAGGAAGTGGGCACCTTGAAGCCGGGTCACGTTATTGAAAAATGTTTGCAGGCCGGGATTATAGTTAAAAAGAAGAAATTTCCCCACAGCAGCAGGGTTGATTTGTTTGTCTTGTCCAGTCAGAGATAGAACTCCGACAGCAGTAGAGGAAAAAGCGATATAGTTCTTTTGGACAGAATAATAGAGAGGTTCGATCCCAAAACGATCACGGGCAAGAAAGAAACATTCTTTTGATGTATCAAAAAGGGCAACTGCAAATTTTCCATTTATCCTCTCAACACAGGATTCCCCATATCTATCGTAAAGCTGAAGAAACAAATCACTGTCACCGGCTGCATTAATGTTTCCGGTAAGACCAAGCTCAGTAGCGAGTTCTCTGCGGTTATAAATGTTACCGGCCCAACAGGCAATTAAGCGGTTACTATCCAGAGAAACAGCATCTGAGGGGGCCATGCCCATGGCTTTTTCTTCCTGACCACAAGTAAGCAAAAGTTGCTTGTTGTAGAGTTTAGCATGCAGGGCTTCCATGGCCATTATAGGTGCTACAATATCATGTTGAGCATCTCCGTTTCTTTTACGAAAAAAAATTCCAGCTATCATATTAGTGCCTTACTCCTGAAAAGTTGTAATAAAAAACAAGAAAATCGAAGTGTTTCAAACTCAAGTGATTAGCATAAGCAACAAGGCACTTACTTGCGGTTTATCCGCGTTAGTTTTCTGTTGCTCCAAATCAGTTTAAATGCATTGTATTTAAATTTCATCCGGCAAAGCCTTCAAGCAAGTTGCGCATTTTCCTATTTCCTGTTTTTTGCGATTCTCATCCCAGGGAAACAGGGTACAGAGTTTTTCTGCCAGAACCATGGCTTTATCCCTGTTTTCCCACAAGCTTGTTCGTCTAAGAAGGAAATCATCTAGATGAACAATGGAACTGTCACGGGCCAGCAGTTGTTGATACTGATCAAGAGCCTGTATATTGTACTGTATTTCAGGATACGATGATGTCTTGAGCCGTTCATCAATCTGGCCTGACGTTCCTGATCCGGCGAGATCAAGGATTTTCTCCGCAACCAGCCTTGCAGTAGTAAATTTGATACCACCAACACTGTACAAACCTTTTGGGCCACCCTCTGTTCCGTGATCTATAATGACCTCACGTTTAGTCAGTTTGTTACTGCCAACTTCGGTTGTCGGTAATAATCCAGCAAAAATCCGGTCGACATCATCGATCTGTAAACTCAGGCCAGGTATAGCTTTATTCAGATCCTGGATAAAATTGCTCAACTGCCCACGGGTAGGGAAAGGGCGTCCAGGTTCACCTGGCCATGGTTCGTGACCAGTGCCGGCAAATATTCGACCTTTCCAGGGAGTTACAAAGAACAGACGGCTACCGGTTTCTTTCGCCTGAACGGCCAGAGCATGGTCGGAGAGTGCATCCCTCTTAAAAAGGACGTTCCAAGCTAGTGATGGTCGAAATAAATCTTCCCTTGTTCCTTTAATTCCCTTTACAATCGTTCGACACCAGGGTCCGGCAGCATTTATAACCAGATCAGAGTAATATTCGTGGTTTTCCCCGTTTTCACGATCCAAGGCGGTCACCCCCCTGACATGGCTCTTACTGTCAGTGAGTATCTCAGTGGCCTGAACATAATTAAGAGGAGTAGCACCTAGATTACAAGCGGTCAGAAGTAGATCCAAAACCAGCAGTTGCGAATCCGGCATGTACGCATCATACCAGATTGCACCACCTTTAAGCCCTTCTAGATCAATCAGTGGAAAGATCTCCTTACTTTTTTGCACGCCAACAACCTGTCCCGCAGGTAAGTGGCGGTCTGGTCGAATTCCCTTATTACGTTTGAGAGAAAGAACATGATTGGCCAGCAGAGCGATCCTGAAAACAGGCGGAGTTCGTGTCCCTTTGCCGTAAAGGGGCATAAAACAGGGCAACGGATAAACTCGATCCGGAAAATGGCGCAGAAACCAGGCACGTTCTCCCACAGATTCCTGAAATCGATGCAAATCCAGACTTTGCAGGTAGCGCAGTCCGCCATGGATAATTTTCAGACTGTTAAAACTGGTCTGTTCACCAAAATCTCCTTTTTCGAGAAGCAGGATTTTCAGTCCTCTCCTGCCTGCCTCAAGAGCCAGGGTAATTCCATAGATCCCCCCCCCAATAATAATGGCATCATACCGACTCGTTTCAGCTTCTCGTGGATTTCGTGAAATAAGCATCTAGATCAGCCCCTCTCTTTTGTACCATGCAGCAGTCCGGGAAAGACCGTCAGAAAGACTGACTTGTGGAGCATAACCGAGTAATCGCTTTGCTTTTTCAATGGAAAACGCACGGTCCTTTGAAAAAAATTCTACCCGTCGAGGATAAATCGGCGGGCTGACATGAATTTTCTTACAAATCTTATCACATATTATTGATGCCAGGTAGACAGGCATATAAGGAATGCTAAAACCTGTTTTTGTCTTGCCAAGCACTTCGGCAATAGTATCAACCAGTTCCCGTAAAGTTGTATAACGCTCACCTCCCAGAGTAAAAACTTCACCGAGTGCTTCAGGTCTTGAGCCACACAAAAGGATACCATCTACCAAATCATCGATATAGGTCATATGGTATAGTACATCTCCGCGGCCTATCATCACAAACATCCCTTTAGCAACGGGCTTAAAGAGCTTTAAAAACCGGGTATCACCAGGCCCGTAAATACCAACTGGTCGAAAGACTGTTCCGGGCAACCCATCCTTAAAAAATTTTAAGGCCAGCAACTCCCCTTCCTTTTTAGACTCCTGATAATGATCACCGGGTTTGAAACGATATGCCTCATTTGCCGGTGGATCATTAATTTCTCCCTGCACCCCCACAGTAGAACAATGGATGAACCTGCGTACCCCCTGTTTTTTGGCCGCCTCAAGAAGGTTTCTTGTGGCATCAACGTTAACAAGATGATACATATCTACAGTTGAGTGCTCTGTCCGATAGGCAGCTGCAATGTGATAAACCAGATCAAATCGCTTAAAATTTCTGTCAACAGCAGCCGGGTCTGTTATATCAGCCTGCACACAGTGAACACCTATTTCCTGCAGCCGGTCTGTATCGCTCGAAGCTCGGACAAATGCCGTGACATCGTCACCGTTTTTTATCAACCGCTCACACAATGCCTTCCCGGTAAATCCAGTGGCACCGGTAACTAAAATCTTATCCACTTATGTCTCCTTTAACCAGCGTTTTTGCCAAGATTGAAACATTATCAAAGCCCATAAGATATGGCTGTGATTCGCACGGCCGCTGTAATGTTCTTTTTTCAATTGTTCAACATGACTTTCCTGAAAAATTCCCTGTTCACGTATTGTACGTGGATGAAGCAGATCTTCCATCAGTGGTCGGAGAGTAGTTGTCAGCCATTGTTTAATGGGAATACTGAATCCTTCCTTGGGGCGATAGACACACTCCTCAGGCAGGTGTCTGGCTGCAACTTTTTTTAATAAGGTTTTGGTTTCCCCTCCTGCCACTTTGAACTCAGCTGGCATGGCAAAAGCCAGTTCCACAAGATCAACATCAAGGTATGGCACTCTGGCCTCTAGAGATACCGCCATGGACATCCTGTCAACCTTCGTTAAAATATTATCACAAAGATAGCTTTTAGTGTCCACGTAAAGACTTTTATTCAATGGATGACGCTGACCAGCTTTTGCAAATAAAGTTCTGATATGATGACCAAGGGGAGTTGGTAGATGAGAAGCAGCCTCAGGGGTAAAAAGTTGGGCCTGGGCAACTTCGCCAGCAAAAATACGCCAACGGGCATGGGATAAATCAGCCGGTTGGTCCAATCCTTCGACAAACCGTTTTGCTTTGTTAATTAAGCCTTTTTTCTCAGGTCTTGGCTTAATTGCACGAACAAGTGGCTCCACCAGGCCTCTTCGAATAAAGGCCGGCAATTTTTGATATTGCGCACCTTTTGCATCAGCAAGGTACGTCTCATAGCCGCCAAAAAGCTCATCCCCCCCGTCACCTGACAGAGCAACAGTTACATGCTCCCGGGCAAGACGTGAAACTAGATAGGTCGGAAAAATAGAAAAATCAGCAATGGGGTCATCCATGAAAAACATAAGCTTGTCAAACAACTCCAGAATATCCGGTTGAATAACCTCGTCCCTGTGCTCAACACCAAGGTGCTTCGCCACTTTTTGCGCCCAATGCAATTCATTGTAAGATGGATCATCAAAACCGATACTAAAGGTCTTTGCTCCAGGCATGGCAGCCGCGACAAGAGAAGAATCAACGCCCCCAGAAAGAAAAGCGCCCAGCGGAACATCAGCAATACGCTGTCTCTGAACACATTCATACAGAAGCGTGTCAACCCGTTCCTCCCACTCTGCTGCAGAAAGGGACGAATCTTCCTCAGGAGGTATATCCCAATACTCCCGAGGTGTGATCTGCGGATTATTGAGATCTATGACCAGCATGGATGCCGGCTCCAACTTGTGGACATCCTTTAACAATGTCATTTCACCCGGAAGATACTCCCAGGCAAGGAACTGGCCGAGTCCGTCGAGATTCAAACTTCGCTCAACAAGCCCACTTGCCAACAGACATTTAATCTCTGAACCGAAAACAAGATAGCTACCATCAAAACTGTAAAATAGGGGCTTAATGCCAATATGATCTCGAACGAGTAACAGTTTGTTGTGACGAGTATCGTGGAGTGCAATTGCAAACATTCCATTGAGGTGGGAAGGAAAGGTGTCACCATACTCTTCGTAGGCATGAACGATAACCTCAGTATCGCTTTGAGTACGGAACTTATGGCCTTTATTTTTTAGCTCTTTGCGCAGCTGTTCGAAATTATAAATTTCTCCGTTAAAGACACAGAGGATGGTGTCATCTTCATTGAAAATCGGTTGATTACCACCGGAAAGATCGATGATGGAGAGACGGCGCATACCAAGTCCAACCCCTCCCCTGACGTCAAAGCCATCTGCATCAGGTCCCCTGTGATGAATTACTTCGCACATGTCCTGCACTTGTGCCTTACTCGGAGAAGGAACTCCTCCAAAGGAGACTATCCCTGCTATACCGCACATATGGTAAAGAAGAGTGGCAGTGAGCAGGTAACATACAGCTGAGATTTAAACATTTTATCTGATTCTCTGGTTTTTAAACAGTTTGTCGGCCAAGAAAGGAAAACAAATTTTTCATTTTCTCTATGTAGCGCACGCGGGAATACCGGTTTTCATATAACTGTTGTGCATTTTTTACTTTTACAGGCGCTTGTGCACCGGTTGCTGCTAACAACCCCTCAGCCATAGCTTCAGGCGTAGGTTCAACAAGAAACGCTACAGAATCATCAAGAACCTGAGTATGCGAATAGATCCTGGTAGCGACCAGAGGCAGGCCGCTTTGCAATTGTTCATATACTTTTAGTGGTGTATTAGTGCCACTATTGCGGGGTGAAACCAAAATTGAAGCCTGACAGCAGTACTTTTTTGCCAGTGGTTGTTTTACCTGCCCGGTAAAAAAACAATCCTCTTTCATACCGAATTTGTCCGCCAATGCTGAATATTTCTGAACCTGTGCAGAAGTTCCGCCAACAATCAGTAAACGATAATCCGGTCTCTCCTGAACAAAAACAGCAAAAGCCCTGATCAAGATATCGATTCCCTGATATGGCTCAAGGGTACCCGCATACACTATCCACGAATAGTCGTTGGATAACTCGGCGTTATCAACAGATTGCGAAGGATCGTCTGGCAGTGACGGCGAGAGATTTTCAACAAGTTGAACAGGATCAAATATTGAATTTTCAATGAGAAAATGTTTCTCCTTATTCTCAATCAGACCATTTACATAGTCAGAAAGATCAGGACAGATGGTAATAATGGCATCAGCCTTTTTCAAACAGGAATCTTCCAACTTTTTGAATAGTCCAATAAGAATTTTAGAAGAGGTGAATTGAAAATTTGTCAACTGCTGTGGTAGGCTGGAATGCATATCGTAAATAAGCTTAAATTTGAAAAATGGCTGCAGAAACCGGCAGTAGAAAATTGCCTCTTCATGTGCATGCACTACATCGTAGTTTTCCTTGATAAGCATTTTCACTGTGTATAAAATTAGAAAAAAATCAAGAAACAGTTTAAGCATGGATGGCCCTACTTTTACTGATCCCAATAAAGAAAAACGGGGAATACGGAAAATTGTCGCATTGGGAATAGTAACATCTCGCCCTTCACCATAGGTTAATAAATCGACGTCACTACCAAGCTGGGTTGTAATTAAAGTACGGTAATACACGCTAAATGGAGTACCGCGTGGCGAGAAAAAAGGCTCAGGGGATATAACTAAAACTTTCATAACTACAATTTTCCTTCCCACATGCTATACCGGAAAAGAAAATCCAGTGGACAGCAGCATAATATATGGATAAGAGCTTTTTTGATAAATTAACACAGCATATACTCAAGAAACATATCAACAAATCAAATCTTTTCTTCAATAAAGTAACTCCGTTTACTGCGCAAGTCACTGCTTGTCAAGCTGGATATTTCATATAAGCCCTCAATAAAAATGAAACACGTGGACACAGGTGCTATTTCGGCACCCCAGATTCCGTCCAAGTCGTTACTGGATCTTAGGCTAAG
>CAMZLC010000057.1 GCA_947311605.1 uncultured Sulfurovum sp. | reverse complement strand
GGGGATGATGATGGTATCTTCGGCTGCATGAGCCTCCTTGCCTGCGAGGATCACTGCCCCAAACATCTCCCACTGCAGGAAAAGATCGCCTATATGCGGCGTAAGCTGGTGGCGCAGCGATAAAATGTCAAAAAAACTTGACATTTTATCGATATACTTTGCATAGAGATATTGCACCCCCCGCAATATCTCTTTATCCAAAATGCATAGATAGCCCCTCTATATCTCCAAAATTCATTATTATTCTGTTAAAGTAAACACATTATCTGAGTTTACTTTTGCGCGAAAGAAGGCTTTATGGATTCCCGTCCTCCTCCCCCATAAGCAATCTAGCAAGGCATACGCAAAAAAAATAAAAAGAATATCGAAATAAAAGTAGTCCAAACGACGAGAATTGAATTGGCGAGACAGCCAATAGCCTTCTTTTAACTGTTGGGGTGAAAAATTTGGATTTTCCTCAATATTTCTTGTAAATATGTGCCAAATATGATACAATTAACCATTAACCATTAACCATTAACCATGGGTGGATACTGGATTCTTTTTGTGTTCTAGCCGAGATTTTGTAGAAAAAATCTTGACATATCTTGCAAGGATTAAATGATGACAATTCGAGGAAAACTTAGACTTATTGGACTTGTTCCTATTGTATTTCTTCTGCTAGCTGCCAGCTATTTTTTTATCTACTCGTACGATGGATACTTCAAAGCAAAATCGCTCAAATCGTTTTCAAGGCACAATCTTCTTGTCTCCAAGTTTCTCAATGAGGTCAGCAAAGAAAGAAGCATTGTAGCATTTTATCTCGGGGGGAAAAATGATGAATTTTCCCACTCCTTGGAGACACAAAAAAAGATCTCTGATGCCTCATTTGTGAAACTCAAAGAGGCTTCGATTCTAAATAATGAGAAAGAAAATTATCACTATGGGAAACTTTCCAAAGATCTCAACGCGCTCCGTAATAAAATCAAGCAGAAGGACTTTAAAGAGATATTTTTCAAGGGATACACGGAGAAAATTATCAAGCCTTTACTAAAGAATTACTATCGACTTATTGATATTGATGTCGATGTCGAGATGTCGTACTTGACCAATATGCTATTGCAGCTTACGGCCAGTAGAGAAAATATTGGACTTGAAAGAGGATATGTAGCATATTTTATTAAAAAACAGATCCCTATGTCGTTCGATGATTTCCTTATGTGGCAAAAGCTTAGGAGAAATAGTTCCGCATATGTCATAGAACAGCTTGATAAATACCACAACAAAAGTCTCAAAAATACTATTTACGGCTCAGAATCTGAAGAGCTTTTTGCAGAATCGGAAAAAGTATCTGCACTTATTCAGTCACATATAGGTGACGGAAGATATACAGTTAGTGCATTGGATTGGTTTGCTATACAGACTAGAAAAATAGCACTCATTGATAAATCGGAGGTGCTTCTGTATGACTTATTGATAAAAAAAATTGATCATTTTTTAGAACTAAGAACTATTCTTCTTGTTGTTTCCACGGTTATCTTGGTTTTTAGTTTATTGCTGCTGCTCCTTGGGTATTTTATTACCCGAGATATCACTATGAATATTAAAGAGCTCGAACATATACTTAACAAGGGTATAGGGGATACAAAACACAGTGAAGAATACAGGGGTCTGAAGATACCATCACTTGATAATATTGCTCTTGATACCTATGAAGGAACAAGAAGAGCCTATAAGTTCATAGAGATACTTATGGAACATGCAAGAGAAGAAAAGATCAATGCCATTGAGGCCAATAAGGCAAAATCGTTATTTTTGGCAAATATGTCCCATGAAATTAGGACGCCGTTGAATGGAATTATAGGTTTTACGGAGATACTCAGCAATACTGAACTCAGTGATGAACAGAAAGAGTTTCTTTTGATTATTCACCAGAGCTCAGAAGATCTCCTGGGTATCATCAATGACATCTTGGATATTTCAAAAATCGAGAGTTCAAAAATAGAACTGGAGTCCATTCAGTTTGACGCTGAGAAAGAGTTTGGTGGTGCCGTTGAATCAGTGAGAGCTATCACGAGCGATAAGCATTTAAAACTCCATTTCTATATGGATCCTTCTATACGTACCCTCAGGGGTGATCCAGTAAAAATTAAAGCCATCTTAACGAATCTTCTCTCAAATGCAATCAAGTTTACAGGGAGTGGGGGCGAGGTGTTCCTTGAGATAGAAAAAAGAAAGAAAGAAGAAGGAGAATCATTTTCTGAAATTCTTTTTTCGGTTCAAGATAATGGAATTGGTATTTCTGAAGAGCAAAAAAATAAAATCTTTGATGCATTCTCGCAGGCCAACATCTCTACGACCAGAGAGTATGGCGGCACAGGACTTGGTTTGACAATCTCAAAAAACTATATAGAACTCATGGACGGAGAATTGCAGCTTGAAAGTGAAGTGGGTCAGGGAAGCAGGTTCTCTTTTGTCTTGCCCCTAGAAGAGATAGGGCAGCCGAATGAGGATGATCGTAATATTTTGAGAAATCAAACCATTGGCTATTTCGACCAATTAGATTTTTCCCGATCAAGCCTTTATATGGAAATGTATTTTGAATATTTTGGCATTATCGTCAAAAAATTTACAACAGCAGAAGAGTTTCAATCTCTATACAACACAGGAGAATGTGGGCATTTTTGGATAAATCTAGACAGGGACAATTCCGAAATTATAGAAACGGCATCCCGCATGGATCCCTCTTTGTTCCATATCGCGATACAGTTATCTGACCGTAAAAATATTTTGCTAAAACAGATTTCAGAAGAGTCCATTATCTATCATCCCATGAGACTATCAAAAATACAAAATATTCTTATTGATTGCCTGCTAAAAAATAAAAAAGGTGACCTTGCGCCAGAGAAAGATGTTGCTGAATTTTTATTTAGAGAATTGGAAGCAACAGCACTTGTGGCAGAAGATAATCTGATCAACCAGAAGCTCATCCACCATATCCTAGGAGAGCTTGGCATTCATGCAGAATTTGCAAGTGATGGAGGAATCTGTTTTGAGATGTACAAAAAAAATACATATGATATTATTTTTATGGATATCCAGATGCCCAATGTAAATGGAATGGAAGCTACACGTCTTATTTTAGATTACGAAAAGGAAAAGAATCTTCATCACGTTCCGATTATTGCACTAACTGCAAATGCGCTAAAGGGAGACAGGGAAAGATTTATCAAGGGCGGAATGGAAGAATATATTGCAAAACCGATTCAAATAGACGAGATTATACGTGTGCTTAAAATATATTTACAAAAAGGAAGGGAGAGGCAGCGTACTGCATCTGTGCCCAGTACAACAACGAAGGAAAGCAATCCCCCTAAGATTTTACTTGCAAAAAGGTCATCGCTTGTCAATAGAGTATTGGGTATTTTTATCGAAAATTTGAACCATGGGTTTGATATACTGGGAGGGGAAGATGATCTGGAGAGTGTTGTTTCCTCCTTGCAGTACCGCATAGTTTTCACCAATGAAGACCTTGTCAGCAAAAGGCTTCTCGATATCCAGACAGTTACATTCATTACGGACTCTGTAAGCACACAAAAAGAACTAGAGCACCTTATTTTGACACACTTGAATTCAGAGGGGTTCCCAGCATGAGATCGATAGGTATCTTTTTAATCTTTACATTACTATTAGGCGCAGAAGAGAAAATATCTAAAAAATGGGAATCCAGTAGCAACTGTTTTCCTTGCCATACAGAAATAGTGAAGAAATGGAGATTATCCAGGCATGCCAATTCACATTTCAGCAAAAACGACCTCTTCAAGAAAACACTGCAATATATTGTGAAAAAAAGGCCAAATACTATACTTAATGAAATAAAACTAAAATGTGCACAGTGCCATAATCCCAGAGTAGTAACCAAGACGCTAAGCAGTGACGACAAGCTCTCTCTACTTATGGATCACAGCACCGTTCAAGGTAAGTATACAAAAGCCCTCAACACAAAAAATATGCAAGATGGCGTGAATTGTGTCGTATGTCATAATGTTGATAAGATACACCTTGACATAGAAAAGGGCTCGCAAGGCTACAGGAGTGTTTCTTTTGGGAAACAAGGAACAATGTTTGGCCCCTTCGTAGATGCTAAATCTCCGTATCATCGCTCAGAACAGAGAGAACACTTTAATGGAAATAATCCGAAACTCTGTTTTGCGTGCCACTATAGTGCAAAAAACTATCAGGGATTAGAAGTGTATGCTACAGGAAAAGAGTACGAGCAGATACAGAAAAGTGAGTTAGAAGAAGAGGGTTGCAAAGAGTGCCATATGAGTAAAAAAAGGAGGGGATTTGCATCAAATTACTCACTGGGAGGAAAAAATCCAAAAATCCGGATGGTGAGAGCGCATCGCTTTGCAAGCGTTGATAACAGTAATATCATCAACGATTATGTTGATCTATCTACTTCAGTTGAAAAAAACAAATTTATAATCATACTCAAAAACCGAACACCTCACTATTTGCCCACAGGCTATGGCTTGCGTGAGATACACCTAAGAGCTATCTACTACGATGTAAATAACAAAGTTATAAACTCAAAAAGCACTATCCTCGGTATGCAGTGGAAGGATCAGAATGGGGAAGCCACCATTCCTCATCTGGCATATGCTCTCCAAGGAGATACAAGGCTTGCGGGGAAACGTAGTAAAAAATATTATTTTGACATTCCTGAGAAAGCTAGATATGTACGATATATTTTGTCCTATAGAGCCATAGGGAATAAATTGGCAAAAAAGCTCCACATAAAAGATAACTTTTTCCTAAAAGAGTATATCCTTGTAGAAAAAATATATCGGCTCCAGTAGTCCTTCAGCTCTTCTGGCGATGCGAATTTTTTTGGAATCCTTACGGTTTCCGACTACTGGTCGTATCAAATGAAAAATCTCATTTGCACCTCAAATGCTCCTCTGATAAACCCGCATAGTCCCCTCCTCTCTTTCGCAAACACTTCCCGCTATAGGAAAAGATCGCCTATACGCGTCGTAACTGTGGGTATAGCGTTAAAATGTCAAAAAAACTTGACATATTTTTGATATGATTCATTTAGAGATATTAGACCCCCCCACCAACGCCATTAAGTTAAGCCCACAACTCCCATGATTACGGCTTTCTAAGCTATCAATTACCAACATATTTTTTCTTCCTCTTCAAATGATGTATTTCTGATCCTACATAGATAGTGTCCTTAAATGTTCGCAATTTCCAAACTCCTTCCAATATTAGGCTGCATTTTGCAGCAACTCTTCACGCTTAATCATCACAAGTTCCAGC
>CAMZLC010000056.1 GCA_947311605.1 uncultured Sulfurovum sp. | reverse complement strand
TGTATCGGCGCGACCACCTATGGAGAGTATCGTCAGTTCTTCGACAAGGACAAAGCACTCTCGCGAAGATTTGCCAAAGTAGATGTAGTAGAACCCAGCGTCGAAGAGACCTTCAAGATACTCAAGGGAATACAGCACAAGTATGAGGCCTATCACAGTATTGCCTTCAGCGACAAAGCCCTACAGACAGCCATCGATCTCAGCGTGAAGTATATCCATGACCGATTTTTGCCGGACAAGGCGATGGATATCATTGATGATGCAGGTGCTTCGTTTATGCTGCGTGGCAAAAAAGATTTTGAGGTGACGAGCAGGGATATTACTGAGATCGTCTCCCGTATGCTCAAGCTGCCACCGAGTGCTCTGGACAGGGACGATACAAAGCGGCTCAAACAGCTCAGTGCCGATCTTGGATCCAGGATTGTTGGACAGGATGATGCGATTGCTGCACTGACACAGGCGATCAAGCGCTCCTATGCGGGGCTCAATGGAGAGGAGAAGCCTATTGGGAGCTTTCTCTTCGTTGGTCCTACAGGGGTGGGCAAGACGGCCCTCTCCAAAGTCTTGGCACAGACACTGGAGGTGCACTTCGAGAAGCTGGATATGAGTGAGTATATGGAGAAACATGCAGTCTCTCGACTGATAGGTGCACCTCCTGGATATGTGGGGTTTGAACAGGGGGGTCTGCTCACGGAGATGATCAAAAAGCACCCCTATACCGTGCTGCTGCTGGATGAGATCGAGAAGGCGCACCCTGATATCATGAATATTCTGCTGCAGGTGATGGATGGTGCGACGCTGACGGACAACAACGGCATCGTGAGTGACTTTAAGCATGTGATCATGATCATGACTTCAAATATAGGAACCAAAGAGGCCAATGTGATGGGTTTTGAAAAAGAGAATTTTTCCAAAACAGACAAGGCGCTCAAGGCCTTCTTCTCCCCGGAATTCAGAAACCGTTTGAGCGCAGTGGTAGAGTTTGCACCTTTGGATATCGAAGCATTGACAGAGATAGTCAAGATCGAACTGGAGAAGCTCAACAAACTTTTGGCTCCCAAGAAGATCAAGGTCAAGCTCAGCAAGGCAGCCAGAGCCTATATTGCCAAAGAGAGCCATGATCTGCAGTATGGTGCCAGACATATCGCCAGGGTGCTGGATGAGAAGATCAAGGAGCCTTTGACCGATGAGATTCTTTTTGGCAGACTTCAAAAAGGGGGCACGGTGCATGTCGCGCTCAAAGAGGGACATTTGACCTTTGATTTTGGAGCCAAGTGATGCAGGGTGTCACAGTTCAGGCAGCAGGGTAGCAAACAATGGCATCTATGTTTGATGAGGAGGCGTACTTTATCCCTCCTTTGAGTCGCTACTCCCATATCTTCCCTGATCCTCGTCAGGCTTCGGATGAGGGGCTTCTTGCCTACGGCGGTGATCTGGATCCCAACAGGATTTTGACGGCTTATCGCAAAGGGATCTTTCCTTGGTATGCCGAAGGCGATCCGATCCTCTGGTGGTCCCCTGATCCGAGACTGCTGCTCTATCCTGACAATTTCAAGACCCGAAAATCCTTCGCGCGGGTATTGCGGCGCGGTGCATTTTCTGTACGTTTCGACCACGCCTTTGCCGAGGTGATAGGGTACTGCGGCTCTGTTCCCAGGGAGGGGCAGACAGGAAGCTGGCTGCTGCCGGAGATGCAGCGGGCCTATACAAAACTTCATACCATGGGTTTCGCCCACAGTGCAGAGGTCTATCAAGGGGAGACATTGGTCGGCGGGCTCTATGGCTTGGCGATGGGAAAGGCATTTTTTGGGGAATCGATGTTTTCTCTGGTCAGTGATGCTTCCAAGGTAGCCTTTCGTGCACTCAGTGATGTTTTAGGCGCCAAAGGCTATGATTTTATAGACTGCCAGATGAAAACAGAGCATTTGCTGGGATTGGGTGCGGTTGAGGTGCCAAGAGTACACTACCTTGATCGGCTGGAAAGAGCACTGAACAAGCCCAGCGATCTTGGGAGCTGGCAGGATTTTGAATGGACATATAAGGAGCAATAGCGTGGTAGACAAAACATTAGGGTTTTCATTGTGGTTGGATTTTGTGGAGAGGGATTATCTCAAGGAGGCATTTCCTGCGCTGATCGAGAAGGGCATTATTAATGGTGCGACCAGCAATCCGTCTATTTTTGCCTCTGCGATCACCTCCTCTCCTGCGTATCAGGAGCAACTGCGCTCTCTCCAAGACAAAAATCCCAAGGAGAAATATGAAGCGCTGGCGATCCGAGACATACGCACGGCAGCCCAAGCACTTAGAGGCTGCTATGATGCAGGCAATGACGGCTATATCTCGATAGAGGTCGATCCTTTCCTCTCCAATGATACGGCAGGAACCATTGCAGAGGGCGAGAGGCTTTTTACTGCGATAGGGGAACCCAATGTGATGGTCAAAGTACCGGCTACAGAAGCAGGCTATGAAGCGATGCAGGCTCTGATGGGCAAGGGAATCTCGGTCAATGCCACGCTGATCTTTTCTCCTACACAGGCGGAGCGCTGTCTGAATGCGATGAAGATAGGGACAGCAGCCTATTCTGGAAAAGTAGATGGGGTGATCTCTGTATTTGTCAGCCGTTTTGACAGATTGCTGGATGAAAAGTTGTGTGCTGATGATATCGCACCTTCCCGTACAGGCATATTGAATGCAGCAAAGATCTATAACCTTATTGAAGCATCTGCCATACCAAATATTCGTACACTCTTTGCCAGCACTGGGGTGAAAGGGGATGCCCTGCCTGCAGCGTACTATATTCAGGAACTTTTAGCGGCACATGCTATCAATACCGCACCTTTAGCAACCATAGAAGCCTATATAGTGGCACCATCGACAGAGCCCAAACTACCGATCACAGAAGAGGAGATAACACACCATTTCTCTCAACTAAGACAACAGGGGATAGAGATAGATGAGGTCAGTCGGTCGCTTTTGCAGGATGGTTTGCGTGCGTTTGAGCAGGCATTTGAAGCTATGCTGAAAAGTCTTGAATCAAAGGAAGGATAACCCATGGAAGAGAAACTCAAGCTATACCTGCGAAGCATGGTGGCCAACGAAGGGAGCGACTTGCATATCAAGGCAGGCTCTTATGTCAGGACGCGTGTGCATGGCTTGCTCCGGGTACTGGGAAAAGAAAAACTGAGTGTAACGGATGTGGAAACATTGGTTCGAGAGATGACGACAGAGACGCAATATGAAAAGTTACGCAAACAGGGTTCTGTAGATTTTGGTTACAAGCCAGACAAGACAAGTCGGTTTAGGGTAAATATCTTCAACCAAATGGATGGGCTCAGTATTGTTCTGCGTGTGATACCCATACATATTCCCACCATTGAAGCACTTAAGCTTCCCGATGTGATAGAAAAGTTTGCTGATGTGCCCAGAGGACTGGTGTTGGTAACGGGCGTGACGGGAAGCGGAAAATCGACCACCCTTGCTGCTATGCTCAATAAGATAAACCGTACTTACCAGAAGCATATTATTACACTGGAAGACCCCATCGAGTTTGTGCATCAGGATATCAAATGTCAGGTCAACCAGCGGGCATTGGGAAGTGATTTCTATGACTTCAAGGATGCGCTTCCTGCGGCACTGAGAGAGGATCCGGATGTAATTCTTGTCGGAGAGATGCGAGACCCGGAAACAATTGAGCTTGCCTTGCACGCTGCCAATACAGGGCACCTGGTATTCTCTACGCTGCATACACTGGATGCCAAAGAGACCATCAACCGTATTGTGGGCTC
>CAMZLC010000055.1 GCA_947311605.1 uncultured Sulfurovum sp. | reverse complement strand
GTCTGCCCCAAATGTGCCAACCACTTTCGAATCGCCGCGGATGCCAGGATCGCACTGCTCTCTGATGCAGAGAGCTTTGTGGAGTATGATGCCTCGCTGGCTCCGGTGGATCCTCTGAAATTCTCGGACAAAAAAAGCTACAAAAAGCGGATCGAAGAGGGCAAGAAAAAGACAGGACGTGTCTCCTCCGTGGTCAGCGGAAGCTGTACGATAGAGGGGCATCCTGTGGAGCTGGCGGTCTTTGACTTCTCCTTCATGGGCGGTTCTCTAGGATCTGTGGAGGGCGAAAAGATCGTACGCGCCATCAACCGTGCCATAGAGAAAAAGTGTGGCGTGGTGATCGTCTCCGCATCCGGGGGTGCCAGGATGCAGGAGAGTACCTATTCGCTGCTGCAGATGAGCAAGACCTCCGCAGCGCTCAGAAAGCTGGCTGATCACAACCTCCCCTATATCTCTGTACTGACAGACCCTACGATGGGCGGTGTGAGCGCCTCCTTTGCGATGCTGGGAGACATCATCATGGCAGAACCCAATGCGCTGATCGGTTTCGCCGGTCAGCGGGTGATCAAGCAGACAGTGGGGGTGGATCTGCCCGAAGGATTCCAGCGTGCAGAGTTCCTGCTGGAGCACGGTCTGATCGACATGGTCGTAGACCGCAACGAGATGAAGGAGAGTATCGGTCGCTTCATGAAGCTTTTCATGGAGAGAGATGAGGCTATGGCGCTTGCCGATGCTGGGCTTTCGGAGAGTATGGGTGAAGAGAAGGTGTCGTAGATACCAGTTTTATTTTCTGCCCCATGCCCAACATCAAGACATTTTATCTTGCTATTCTAGGGGCACGGATATTTTTACTGCCTATTGCTAGAGGTGCTCTGCAGCCCCTTCTCCTCAGCGATTAGCTCCACTACGCCATCCACCATATCCTGTACGCATTGTACTTCGGTCACACCAAGTCTGCGCTTGTTACTGATATCGTAGATACCTCCTTCGCTCTTGGAGTGCTCTCCGTGGATGCCTCTGATCTGCAGGTGGTGACGATCACAGATGGTTTTGAAGTGTTCCATGTCTGCTGAGAGTTTAGGTAGCTTGATGTGGACGCTGGCGCGCATAGCGGTACCGAGGTTGGTGGGGCAGCTGGTGGTGTAGCCTAGGTGCTTGGAGTAGGAGAAGGGGACACTTCTTTCTATCTCGGAGATGGCAGTGGTGAGCCTGGTAAAGACCTCCAATATATCACCTCCAGGCTGCATAGAGATGATGCGTAGCTGATCTTCTTCGTTGATCCAGACGAGGAAGGTTTTGTCGTCATTATGGTAGATACCTCTACCTTCAGGCCAGTCATGGTTGAGTCCTGCTGATTCCAGAAATCGGTCACCGGCTTTGAAGAGAAAGTGATCCTCTATTAGCTCTCTGCTGACTGTTTCACTCATACCTTCAAGAGGATAGTAGCTGCCGGAGAGGGCACCGGTGAGTGTGCCTAGTGCCGTAGAGACATCCTGCTCTACCTGATTTCGCTGCTCCATGGAGATCGCAGGACCCAGAGGAAGGTTAGCAACATTTCTGCCTACCCTAATGCGGGTGGAGAGGATATAGGCTCCCTCCGGATCAGGATTGGGAGCATCGAGGTGACTGGGATCAAGGTCGCTCTGGTGGCTATCGGAGGCAGAGAACCCATGATATGACTCGATGATAGGGTCAAAAAGTGAAGCAAAGAGTGAGTAGGACTCCAAGTCGCCGGCATAGACACCGATGCCGCTGTCGGGATTTTCTACACCAGAGCGTATCGCATCCTCCAGAGTGAAGCCATTGGCGGTCTTTTTGTCCTTGAGCGTCTCAAAGATCTCTGTCGTAAGGTGCTTGCAGAGCAGTGAAGTGCAGTCTGTGGGAAAAGTGGGAAAAGTGCTCATGTGAACTCCTGATATGGTTTTCAACAGTATAGTGTGTTTGGGAGTGATTTTGGATTAAAAAACGGTTAAACTTTTTGATTTATGATTCGGGTAAATCACTACAAGGAGTCACAGATGAAAAGTAACAAAGTATTGGCCGTATTGATGGCTTTGGTAGCTTCGGTATCACTGCATGCCAATGATCCCTTTTTCAACGATCCGTTCGGGGATGATATCTTCACGGAGATGATGCAGATGCAGCGCCAGATGGATCGCATGTTTGAGCAGATGCACCAACGGATGCAGCAGCGCTCCAAAGCCCTGATCAGCCCTATAGGCACCTACAAGATAGCGACACAGAGCCAGTTTGAGGACAAAGGTGACCGCTATGTCTACAGGACAGATATCCCCAAATCCAAAGAGAATACGATCAAGCTCTCCGTGGACAACCATAGGCTTACCGTGGATGCCAAGGTGGTCAAAAAAGAGGAGACCAAGCGTAATGGCATGGTCAGCTATCAAAGCTATATGAGTATGTACCAAAGAAGCCTGTCGCTACCTGCCGATGCGGATGAGTCCCGCATGAAGAGTGCCTACAAGGATGGCTATCTGACCATCACATTCAAAAAAAGATCAGGCAGCACGCAAAGCAAGACGGCTGCCATAAAAAAAGATGCCAATCAGAGCAAATAGTATCCTGTATTGACGATCCTCTGAGCAGAGAAAGAGTCAGGAGGGTCGTTTTTTGTACCTCAGTACCTCTGCATCATGCAGGGTGATCAGGCCCTCTTCGATCGCCGCATCGTAATGCTCTAGAAATGTCCTGAGCTTCTCCTCCTCTTCGATGATCTCGATCACGACAGGGAGCGTCTGAGAGAGTGTCCATATCTCAAAAGTATGCAGCTGTGAATGCGCTCCTATCCCTGCTACCCCCTTGAATACAGTGGCACCTGCCAGCCCTTCGGCTTTGGCCTGATGCACTAGATACTGCCACAATGCCTTTCCTTCAAACATATCAGAATTGTCAATATAGATCCGCAGTACTTTTTTCCTGCCAAGATATCGTTTCATGCCGGCTCCTTCATAGTATGGACAGAAGCTCCCAGTGCCATTTTGCGACGCTGTTTCATCTGTGCTATGGTTGATCTTACCATTTATGTATTGAAAGGCTTTTTAATCTTACTTTTTTGTGTCTAAGATGATGCAGTCCAGGATCGATGACACAAATTTGACACAACTGTTTGTTATAATGAGAATATGTTCCCCAAGAGGCAGTGGCCAAAGAAGATGCAGAGCAGGAAAGGATGGATGATGCATAGAGGAAAAGTATTGAAATCACAAAGGATCATTGCAGTTATATTTGTATTGATATTCTTTGCCCAAACCCTGAATGCTATGATGCATTTTATATCCAATGATCAATTGGTAAAACAAGCTGAACATATCGTACTCGCCATAGTGAAAAATGTGAACAGAACAGATAAAACTGTCCAACGCAGGAGAATGGATGCTGCAGTGATGCGAAATGAATTGGAAGTTATTGAGTCTATCAAAGGCTCTTTACGATCAGGAGACAGTTTTTCAATGAATACACTTAACTTCGATGGCTGGATGGAAGATAACGTCGAGTTGCCTGCAATGGGACGTAATGCTTTGCTTTTTTTGAGAAAAAATGAAAAGGGCGATTTTGTACCGGTCAATGGAATACATGGGGTATGGAGTATCGGCAGAGACGGGAAACCGCGATATGGCACCATAAATGAGATCAGGAAGCTTGTGCACAAAGAAAAAGGGGCTTGTGAAAGTTCTGAATTCAACTCTCTTGTAGATAGAGCCGAAATAGAAACCCAGGCAGGTCACTATAAAGATGCGCTAGATTCGTATCGAAAGGCATATGGTATTTGCCCGATGAAAGATTTGGAGGAGCAGATGGCTTGGTTGATGGGCGAGGCTGGAGATGAAGAAAATGATAAAAATGGGAGATTTTAAAATGTTTAAAAAATGGCTAGATAATATCGGCTTGGTTTTCGTGATTTTGTTGATATCTCAATCAATATTTCATCCATTGCAGGCAAGGGATATAGAAGAAAAAGCTTTAGGCGAGGCAGTATATGACTTGAGACAAACTGGCGGACGAGAGTGCGTCCATAATGCTGTAAAAGATGTGGTCAGTGATATCCCCGGAGTCCAGGTGACAGGAAGTGGATCTCATGTGAAGGGTAACTATACTCCGGGAAAATCGGATCATGACTTCACCATGAAAATTTTTGGCGAGAAAGATACTGTAACTTTGGAGAATACATGGAAGCAAGGGCGTAAAGTTTTTAAAGATGGAATAGAGAGCAGCGCAGCTACCGAATTGGAAAAACGAATTAAAACGAAACTTTCCAAAACTATCAAAGATCCTCAAAAAGGATAGTGTAAAATAAAGTTCGCAATTTTCATTTATGATACTCTTTCAAAGAAAGAAAATGGAGAGTAAAATGAAAATAAGCGAACGAGAGTTGTTTCAACATGTGATGATGGGTTTTATGATGGAAGC
>CAMZLC010000054.1 GCA_947311605.1 uncultured Sulfurovum sp. | reverse complement strand
TCCCCTCTCCTCCCATAGAGACAGACTATGATGCGATGACCGTACATAATGAAGGTGAGCGTATCCATATCACCCTCACCAATCCCGGTCAGCCTCATGCGCTGCTCTATTGGGGAGGCAATGGCGAAGCCGTGGTGGCGGGGGCAGAGGTCTTCGCCAAGGCATTGCCTCACTACAGCACCTATCTGGTGGACTATCGGGGCTATGGATACAGCTCAGGTCACCCTACAGAAGCGGGCATACTCAGCGATGCTCTGGCAGTGTATGACGCGATCAAGGCGAAGCATCAGGACATCTCCCTGTTTGGCAGAAGCCTCGGTACCGGTGTCGCCTGCTATGTGGCGGCACAGAGGGAAGCAAGGAGACTGATACTGATCACTCCCTATGACAGCATCGAGAGCGTGGCCAGAGACAGATACCCCATCTTCCCTCTCTCTCTGCTCATCAAGGACAAGTACAACTCTCTGGAGAGGGTGCCCGCCATCCATGCCCAGACGATCATACTCATTGCCGAGCATGATACGGTCGTACCCAAAGCGCATGCCTATAGATTGGCAAAGGCTTTCCCTGCCACGCAGGTAGAGGTGCATGAGATCCCAGGAAGCCACCACAATGATATCGCCCAGACAGAAGCCTACCACCAGATACTGAAAAGGGTTTTCGATGAAAGATAAAGTCTTTACCAAAGCTGCCGAAAAGAAGTTTGAGTTTGACGAGGCCGTTGCTTCCGTCTTTGATGACATGCTCTCCCGTTCTGTGCCTTTTTATGATGAGGTACGCCATCTGGTCATCTCGCTGATCCTGGCAGAGCAGAAGGAGGGCAAAAAGGTGCTGGATCTTGGCTCCTCTACCGCCAAATTTCTTCTGGAACTGCATGCCAAGATGGAGACAAAGATGCACCTCAAAGGCATAGACAATTCACCTGCCATGATCGAGCGTGCTGGCAAAAAAGCCGAGGCATTCGGCGCGGCTATCCAACTCGAGCTTGCAGATATGCTGACCTATACTTACGCCGAGCAGGATATCATCGTCGCCAACTATACCCTGCAGTTCATCCGCCCTATACAGCGTATAGAGCTTGTAAAAAAACTCTATGCAGGGCTCAACGAGGGCGGTATGTTCCTCTTTTCGGAGAAGGTGGTCTTCGACGACAAAAGCCTGGACAAGCAGATCATTGATATCTATTATGCCTACAAAAAAGCACAAGGCTACAGCGAATACGAGATCGCCCAAAAACGGGAGGCGTTGGAAAATGTACTCATTCCTTTTACTATCAAAGAGAATATACAGATGTGTCGTGATGCAGGATTTTCCCAGATAGATACGCTCTTTCAGTGGGCAAACTTTGTCACATTCATCGCCAAAAAGTAACTCCGCCGCCTCTATATGGAAACTTAGAAAAGACTTAAAAACTAATATTGCTGTGCAACATTAAGTATAAAAATAAATTATAGTCTCGTGTTCATGGGGCTTACTAATTAATATGAGTTATTCACAGGATTTTCACCATGTGAATAACTTAAAAATCAATTAAATTTGAGAAAATTATTGCAAATTGGTTACATCTTCCCACGAGAGCGCGAGATAAAGAGAGCCCTTATACTATTTTCATTCTTTTTAAGCTATAATCACACACTTTACACAGAAGGAATACGATTTATGAGCTGGAGTCCCAATAGTTGGAGAGCATATCCCATCAAGCAACAACCCACCTACGAAGATCAGGCTGCACTTGAGGCAGTAGAAGAAACATTGAGCCACTATCCGCCCCTTATCTTTGCAGGAGAAGCGAGAGATCTCAAGGAGCAGCTGGCAAGTGCCGGCCGTGGTGAGGCCTTCATCATCCAGGGCGGAGACTGCGCAGAGTCTTTTTCCTCTTTTGATGCCGATATCATTAAAAACCTCTTTAAGCTCCTGCTCCAGATGTCGGTAGTGATGACCTATTCCAGCGGCAAGCCTATTGTAAAAATAGGCAGAATCGCTGGACAGTTCGCCAAACCGAGATCCTCGGACTTTGAGGAGATCAGTGGTGTCAAGCTGCCCAGCTACCGTGGAGATATCATCAATGGTATTGAATTTGATGAAGAGGTGAGGATTCCTGATCCCAAGAGGATGCTCAAGGCCTACAATCAGTCTGCTGCGACCATGAACCTCCTTCGTGCCTTCTCCAGAGGGGGACTGGCAGATCTCAATGAAGTACACCGCTGGAACCTAGACTTCATCAAGGATCATCCTCTTGGAAAGAAATATGAAACGCTGAGTGACCAGATCGACAAAGCCATGACCTTTCTGCGCGCAGCAGGTATCACCAGCGACAACACGCTACAGCTCAGACAGACGACTGTCTATACCTCTCATGAGGCATTGCTGCTCAATTATGAGGAGGCACTGACCAGAACTGACAGTATCACCCAGGAATGGTATAACTGTTCTGCCCATATGCTCTGGATCGGCGACAGAACCAGAGAACTGACCGGAGCACACATCGAGTATTTCCGAGGGATCAAAAACCCTATCGGCTGCAAGGTCGGTCCTACGATGGAGTCCGATGAGCTGATCGAGCTGATCGAAGCACTCAATCCCGACAACGAAGAGGGGAGACTCAATCTCATCGTCAGAATGGGGGCTGCCAAGATCAGCGAATACTTCCCTCCCCTTTTGCGTGCTGTCAGAGATGCCGGCAAGCAGGTGGTCTGGACCATCGATCCCATGCATGGTAATGTAGAAAAAAGCAGTACCGGCTTCAAAACCAGAGACTTTGACAATATCCTCTCTGAAGTCAAGCAGTTCTTGGACATCCATGAAGCAGAAGGCACTGTGGCCGCGGGTATCCATCTGGAGATGACTGGCGAAAATGTCACCGAGTGTACCGGTAGTGCCTCCAGTCCTATCACCGCTGACACACTGGGGGACAAATACCATACCCAGTGTGATCCCCGACTCAATGCCAATCAGGCGCTGGAGCTGGCCTTTATGCTCAGTTCCTAAGGCCCGCCTCTTCTCCTTAATCTGGATTATGCGATAATCTCTCAAAAGGAAAACCCAGGAGAGGCAAGATGGAAGGAAAAATCAAGGTCACCTACACCCTGATATGCGAAAAGGATACACACAAAGAGATCTCTATCGAGGAGATCATCTCTAATGAAAAAATAGTCAGATTACTTAAAAACGAGTTTACTAAAGGCATACGGAACCTGGAGATCTCAAGCGCCGGAGAGTCCAAAGTCATACTCAAAACAGAAAAAGAGCTCTACACTTTTGTCGTAGACAAACAGGATTTTGCCGATCTTGTAGAGCTGGCGGAAGAGGATGCACGCCTCAACAAGCGCCTCAAAAAAGGCTGTCAGGTCGTAGAGATCATCGATTTTGTCACAATGGACTGATAGATCGTAAAGATATTTCGTCCCTCTTCATGGTGGTACTGCAGTGCGAGCTTATGAATATCGAGAATACTTTTGACGATATAAAGTCCCAGACCCAGCCCTCCGCTTGAGGTGTGAAAAGGTCGATAGTACTCATCCATAGATGCTTTGAGTGGTGCACCGTCACTGGAGATGCGAATCTTCTCATCCTTGACTACGATCTGCACCTGCTTGTTACTGCTATACTTGATACCATTGTCCAACAGATTCTTGATTGCCAGACTCAACAGCTCAAAATCTGCCTGTACCTGATAATCTCTGGAGATGACTGTCCGTACATGCTGAGAGGGTTCATCCAGCATGAGCATATCAGTACTGGCATCAATAATATCACTGATCTTATAGGGTTTCAGTACGATATCAAAGTTCTTCGAGGCAATCTGCTCTACCTTGGCAAACTCATCGATCAGCAGATTGAGTCGCTCGAAGATCGCATGAAAGCGCCTTTTTTGCTTCTCATCCTTCACCATTTCGGAGACAAGCCTTCCTTTTGCAATAGGGGTTTTGAGTTCATGCATAATCGCCCGAAGCAGGAGTTGTCTGGAGTGTAGCAGCTCCCTAATCTTCTGTGCCGCGTGATCAAAAGCATTGGCGACCTCGGCGATCTCATCGTTTTGATTACTTTTGCAGGAGATCTCCAGATTGCCATCAGAGAACTTGATGATCTCATTTTTGAGGAGTGTCAAGGGTCTGATAGAGCGTATCATCCAGAGGTAGAGGATAAACAGTAGCAGGGTTGCTGCCAAAAAAGCAATCATCAGCTCATAGGGTATTTTTGGCTTGTTGAGATTTTCCAGTACGATATTGAAGCGGTCGTTGTTGATGACGATATAGCGATGCAGATCCATATCCGCAACGGCAAAGCGTTTCAGTGTGCCGTTGCTGTCCTTGGTGATCCTCTCCAGTTTGAGCTCGCCCAGCTTCTGATCAGCCACACAGATATTCTGTGACTTGAGATACTCCTCATCTATCTTGCCGTATTTGAGATAATAGAGGTAGAGATAGTGCATATTGGCACGCTCCTGCAACTTGATCACCTCGAGCGAACGCGCTGTATTGCCTTGATAGAGAAACCCAAAGATCAGGATCAAAAAGATATAGGCGATCAGAAAGATCAGGTTGATCTTGGTACGGAGCGAATTGAAGCGGATCATATCAGCTTGTAGCCTACGCCTCTGACTGCCTGTATCATCTTGGGGTCGCCCAGCTTGGCGCGTATCTTGGAAATAATGACATCTAGACTCTTCTGGGCACTGTCGCTCATGGTGGTTGATGCATTGATCAGCTGTTCACGTGAAAGTGCGATCCCCTGCTTCTCTACCAGCTGTGTCAGGATCTCAAACTCCGCCGGTGTCAACTGTAGGGCATTCCCTTTGTAGTAAATTGTGTCCCCCTTAGTGACAAAGTCACTCTGTGGCTCGGAATTTTTTCCCTCTTTGTTGTAGCGACGCAGCAATGAGAGGATGCGAGCATGCAGCTCTTTGGGATCGTAGGGCTTTGGTAGGTAGTCATCTGCTCCCAGTCTCAAGCTCTCCACTTTGTCACCGATATCGGACCTGGCAGAGGAAATAATGATAGGAATGTTGTATTTGCGACCCAGCTCTTCACAGGCCTCAAGTCCATCCATGCCGGGAAGTGTCAGATCGAGAATGATCAGGTCATACTTTTCTACACCTGCACTCAGACCCAAAAAAGGATCCTCGTAGTTGGTCACCTTCATATCAAACTGTGCCAGATATTCGCTCAATATCTCTGCAAACTCCGGATCATCCTCTATCATTAGTATCTTTGTCATAGCACTCCCTTGCACCAAAATTGTATTATTATAGATAGTTTAGGTTAATTGAAGTCAAATGCCCGTTTCATATGAGGAAGTATCTCCTCAAAGCTATAACGCTGCTCGGTAAAATACTCAAATGCGATCACGCCTTGATATAGGAGCATATCGCTGCCATCTTTTGTCTGTTTGCCATAGGTTTTTGCCAGCTTCAAAAAGGGGGTCTCTCTGCCATAGATCACATCCATGCACGCCTTTGCCTGTGGCATGATGGCTGTGAGAAGTTCCTGTGGCGCAGGCAGCTGCTCATCCTCAAGCCCTGCCGAGGTCATATTGACGATCAGATCATAGGAAGCAGGTACAAAATCTTCATGGGTATATACCGTAAATCCCTCCTCCCTGAACTTCTCAAGCCTGGAGGCGCTACGGTTGAGGATCGTCACATGGTATCCTGCCTCCTTGAGGATCACGGCAGTGGACTGTGCCGTACCCCCTGCACCCAGGAAGAGTATCTTCTTGGCATCCAATGCTGTGACTGCCTTGAGAAATCCGGGGGCGTCCGTGTTATATCCGTAGAGTTTTCCGCCTCTCTCCACGATCGTATTGACTGCTCCCACTTTCAACGCGAATCCATCCAACACATCACAGGCACGATAGGCTGCTTCTTTGTGTGGTACTGTAACATTGACCCCCTTGAGACCCAGTGCGAAGAAGGTGTCTCTCAGTGTCGTACCATCCTCCAAGAGATATCGCCCGTAACAGCCATCAAAACCCAGTCCCCTGAATGCCAAATTATGCATCAATGGGGATTTGGAATGAGAAATAGGATTGCCAAAAATAGAAAAGATATATTTCACAAGAGTGCCTATAGTGCTTCCATCTCTTTGAGTGTCACCAGCAATGCATTAAGCTTATTCTTGACCTCAAGATACTCCAGTTCGGGTACGGAGTCTGCTACCACGCCGGCACCTGCCTGCAATGTGATACGGTCTGGCTGGATGAGTGAGGTACGGATGGCAATAGCGGAGTCCATATC
>CAMZLC010000053.1 GCA_947311605.1 uncultured Sulfurovum sp. | reverse complement strand
TATATTATAGCAAAGAAGATATTATGGGTTAATCTTTTATGCTGTAATTTATATTAATTGATAGAGAAAGGAATCGCATGATCGTATGGCTGAATGAGACTGTTGTCTGGTGGCACTGGATAGTGCTGGGTATCATCTTGCTTATTTTGGAGATGAACAGCGGCACATTCATGATGTTGGGACTCGGTATCGCTGCTGCTGTGGTAGGGGTGGTTGATATGCTGATGGAGACCTCTTTTGCCACTGAACTGATGATTTGGATGATACTCTCTGTGCTCTCTATTGCCGCATGGTTTGTGTGGGTCAAGGAGCCCGCTGTGTCACACACTGGTCAATCCAACTATGCCTTGGATACCCTCGGAACCGCCACCCAACAGATTGAGCCTCACCAGAGGGGGAAAGTTTCTTTTGATTCCCCAGTACTAGGCAACAGTACCTGGCACGCAACATCCAAAGAGAGCATTGCCAAAGGCTCACGGGTCAAGATCGTGGATGTGAATGGGCAGTTGATCGAAGTAGAACAAGTATAAAAAGGAGAGAAGATGGAAGTACTGAATATTGTGGTTTTGTTGGTTATTGCCGTCATAGTCACCCTTTACAAAGGGATCAATATCGTCCCACAGGGCGAAGAGTGGGTGGTCGAGCGACTGGGAAAATTTTCCCGAACACTCAAGCCCGGACTGAATATCATTGTCCCTTATATTGAGAGGGTAAGACAGCGCATCTCTACGAGAGATATTATTCTTGATATCCCACAGCAAGAGGTGATCACCAGAGACAACGCAGTGATCTTGACCAATGCAGTCACTTTCTTGCGCGTGACCAAACCAGAGAATGCATTGTATGGTGTTGAAGACTTCAAGCTAGCGATTCAGCAGCTGGTCATGACGACTCTGCGTTCCATACTGGGGGAGATGAGTCTGGATGAAGCACTCTCCAACCGTGAGCATATCAAGTCGAAGCTCAAGGATGCGATCATCGATGATGTAGCAGACTGGGGTGTGACGGTCAAGTCGGTGGAGATTCAGGATATCAATCCAAGTAAATCTATGCAGGCCTCCATGGAGAGGCAGGCCGCAGCAGAGAGGGAGAGAAGAGCGATAGAAACTACAGCAGAAGGCAACAAAAATGCCGCTATCCTGGAGGCAGACGGAAAACTGGCTGCTGCCGAGAGAGAGGCGAAAGCCCAGATCACTTTGGCAAATGCTTCTGCTGAAGCCATCAGAATGATCAGTGAAAATATCCAGGACAAGGAGCTGCCTGCGATGTTCCTGCTGGGGGACAGATACATTAATTCTTTGGAGAAGATCAGCCAAAGCTCAAACAGCAAATTCGTCATCTATCCTGCTGATTTACAGGGCGCGGTCAAAGGCATGCTGGGCAATGTCTTTAAAAAATAAGAGCCTGTTTAAAGTTATTTCGCTATAATCCTTTCCTCATGCTGTCTCAGCCCAGACTGTTGCAGCACCCCTCTGCCCCTATGGGCAGGGGAAGAGCTTGTATGGCTAGAACAGGTTGGTTGCCTGTCACACAATAACTTTTCCAAGGAAACACAATGAAAAAAGATATTCACCCAGAGTATATGCTGTGCAAAGTCATTTGCGCATGTGGCAACAGTTTTGAGACCAAATCTACTGTAGCAGAGCGTTCGATAGACATTTGTAATGAGTGTCATCCCTTCTTCACAGGTTCTGAGAAGATTGTGGATGCGGCAGGCAGAGTCGAGAAGTTTAAGAACAAGTACAAATTGTCGTAAGGCAATTTTTGTTTTGGGCAGATAGAAAATCTGCCCCCTACGAAAAACTTATGATTACATTTATCCCCACTCCTATTGGAAACCCCCAAGATATTACCATCCGCGCGACGAAACTTTTTGAAAAGGCAACACTTTTTTTATGTGAAGATACACGCCAAACCAAACGGCTTTTACGCCTACTGGAAGAGCGGTTTGATATGACGTATCCCGAAGCCGAGTTTCTCTCTTTTAACGAACACAATGGATCAGAGCGCCTGGCGCAGGTAGCGGATCGCCTCGTGGATGAGGCAGTAGTCTATGTGAGTGATGCAGGGATGCCGGCAATTTCGGATCCCGGTCAGCTTTTAGTAGCCTATTGTCAAGCGCAGGAAATAGCCTACGACGTGCTGCCTGGTGCCTCTGCCGTGACAACTGTCTATGCGGCATCAGGCTTTGAGGGGGGCAAGTTTCTTTTTTATGCCTTTCTTCCACATAGAGGAAAAGAGCGTGCAGTAGCACTCGATACCGTGATGAACAGCCAGCATGATACTGTACTCTACGAAGCACCACACCGTCTGGAAAAGCTACTTCAGGAGATCGTGGTGACTGACCCAAACCGAGAGATTTTTCTGGCAAAAGAGGTCAGCAAAAAATACCAGCAGTATTATTGGGGTAGCGCTAAAGCACTCAGTACCCAGCTTGGAGAGGGCACGATCCGTGGTGAATGGGTGGTGGTTGTGCGCGCCAAAGAGCAACAGCAGAAATCTCTCTCGTTTGACCAGATACTTGCATTGGAGTTGCCACCGAAAATCAAAGCAAAACTGCTCTCCTCTTTGAGCGACAAAAGCACCAAGGCATGGTATCAAGTGCTTGTGGAAGAGAGATAGCAGGCAGCAAATCATCTTTTGCCCGCAGAGTACAAGTAAAAATTAGATAAAATCTTCCATGATTATTTACGGAAAACAGGTGTGTCTGTACGCACTGCAAAAGCATGAAGCAAAAATAGAAACGGTGTATGTCGCCAAAAAAGGCATCCTTCCGCAGCCATTGTATGAAAAGTATCGAGAGAAAATCAAGTTTCTTGAAAACCGCTGGGCGCAGGCGATGGCCAAGGGCGGGAACCACCAGGGGCTCCTGGTTGAGATGTCGGAGATAGTCCCTGTATCATTGGAGGAGATCAGGCAAGGGTCATTCCTTGTGGTGCTTGATGGTCTGACGGATGCAGGCAATATCGGTGCGATCACCCGAACAGCCTACGCGCTTGGCGTGGATGGCATGGTTGCCACCGGTGTCAAGCAGTTGCCTTTTGCAGCGATTGCCAGAACAAGTTCAGGGGCACTATTGGATATGCCTTTTAGAATACAGCACAATATCCTCGACCTTCTGCATGAGCTTGGACAGATAGGCTTCACCAGTTATGGTGCCTCCATGGAAGGAGACGCTGTGGAGGAAATGCTTTTTGCACACAAAAGGGTGCTGGTGCTGGGTAGCGAGGACAAAGGCATTTCCAAAAAAGTAAAAAGCAAGCTGGACAGGAGACTCTCGATTGGCATGAAGAGAGATTTTGATTCGCTCAATGTCAGTGCTGCCGCAGCGATATTAATACACAGGATGGGTTATGCAACTAAATGAGATCATAGAAGAGAACAGTATAGCAACGATCAGCAAAAGAACGAGAATCTCTGTAGAAAATATCGAGAAGCTGGTCAAGCGTGATTTTTCAGACATGAAGCGCGTCAAAGCATTAGGGTTCATCTCCATCCTGGAGCGTGAATTTGGTATTGGGCTGGATACGCTCAAGAAAGAGTGCCAAGAGTATTTTTTCTCCTCACCAGAAGAAGAGTTTGATGCCAGACTGGTGCTGACAGTACCGGGGTCTGGTGATCATGAAGGCGGGAGATGGGCGTCAAAGCTTTTGATGCTTCTTGTGCTCTTTGGGGTTGGCTATGGCGCCTGGTATTTCATGGCAGGCAGAGAGAGCCAAAATAACTATAGTACAACGGACAACAATACAAGCTTGATAGGTTCGATTGTTAATCAGGCAAAGTCATGGCTAGGAGACAGCAGCGCCCTGGACGACACTCAAGCCTCAGACACCGCAACAGGCGTCTGGGCCAAAGAAGATACAGAAACAAATAAAACAGCCGTAGAGAAAAATGGGTCTATGAGAGAGAATGTTGTCGAGAAAAAAACCGATACTGAGAAAAACGACTCCAGAGCAGAAGAGCAGATCATCAGAGAGGTGAAGCAGGAGCAAAAAGAGATGCTTGTTC
This sequence comes from uncultured Sulfurovum sp., assembly GCA_947311605.1. Lineage (GTDB taxonomy): Bacteria > Campylobacterota > Campylobacteria > Campylobacterales > Sulfurovaceae > JAAXPZ01. The sequence goes on along the minus strand of CAMZLC010000053.1, from coordinate 718 downwards.
AAGCCTCTGAGCCCAATGACAGCGATCTGTTCACTGTAGATACAGCAGACAATGTCCCCGCGGTTGAGCAGGCGGACGAGACATTGGCGACGGGCGTGCCTTCTATGCAAAATGAGAAAAAAGAGGAGACAGCAACATCGATCGAAACACTGCTGCCACCCAAGATACAGGAAGCAGCCAAAGCAGAAAAACCCAAATACAGTCAAGTTGTGACACTGCATCCGGCTAAAAAGGTCTGGGTAGGTTATACAGATCTTGGTACCATGAAGCGTGCCGCCAAGGTGATCAAGGAGGATATAGACTTTGATACCTCTGATACCTCCTGGATACTGGTGGCGGGACACAGTACGATCGACTTCATTATCAAAGGCAAAAAGATCACACCAAAAAAGAGAGACAAAAACTACTTTCTGATCAGCAAAGGAAAAGTAAAAGCTATCTCGAAAGAGGAATTTCAAAAACGCAACAAAAGCACCGTCTGGTAAGAATAGGAAAATATATGTTCGATGAAATACAATTTGAAAAGATCAACAGGCTCCCCAAGTATATATTTGCAGAGATCAATGAGATCAAGATGGCAGCAAGGCGTGCAGGAGAGGATATCATAGACTTCTCTATGGGAAACCCCGATGCCAGAACGCCACAGCCCATCATTGATAAACTGTGTGAAACAGTCCAGCGGGACAAAACACATGGATACAGTGCCTCCAAGGGTATC
>CAMZLC010000052.1 GCA_947311605.1 uncultured Sulfurovum sp. | reverse complement strand
TACAAGCAAGAGTCTTGTATAATCTTAGACATACATTCGCTTCGCAACTCATCAGTAAAGGTGCGGATATTGTTTGGGTTAGCAGAATGCTAGGACATAAAGATGTTTCTATCACCCTCAAAGTCTATACTAAATTTATAGAAGAGGATGACGAAAAGCGATTTAAGAAAATAGAAAAAATGGGCACGATTTTGGGCACGGTGATTATTTAGTACCTCTCAAAAGCCCTATATATGGGGTTTAGAAGATGAAAATTAGAGTCTATTACGAAGATACAGATGCCGGTGGGATCGTGTATCATACCAACTATATCAAATACTGTGAACGCGCCAGGAGTGAACGCTTCTTTTCTCAGGGGCACAGACCGCTAGAGGGAGATGCCAGCGGGTTTGTGGTACACCATATCTCTGCTGATTTTCTCGCTCCGGCTTTTTTGGGAGAGATGCTTGAGGTGACGAGCCGGGTACTTGCACTCAAGCGCAGCTCCGTTATCCTAGAGCAGGATATCCATAGGGGATCAGTGAAGATTTTCTCTATGGAGATCACGCTGGCATACCTCTCGGAGTCCAAAGTTAGACGCATTCCGGATAGTATTCTCGCACTGCTGGATATAGAGGGTGCCTTCTAAAAAGAGGTGTGCTATGCTATAATAGCGGTAAAAAATGGAAACGGACCAATGAAAAAATTTTTTTTTGTATGTGCTGTGTCTTTGTTTTGTGCGGTGCAGACCTACGCCAAGCCTCTGTTTAAGCGCTACCCTGTCAAATCAGGCATGATCCTTTATGACATCAACACCACAGGCATTGCACCAGGATTGACCACCCATACCCTGGGGGTCTCCCGACTGGTTTTTGATGATTGGGGTGCCAAAGAGCTCAAAGAGGATGATGCCACCGAGATACAAAGAGGAGATTTCAACGAAGAAATCGCCAGACACACGATGAGCAAGATGGATTACGGCACGATCTATACAGTGGATTTCGATGAGAATGTCACCTATCAGACCCGGGACAGAAATATCGATATCGCCATCGCACAGGGGGCCGATATGTCCGAAGAGAGTGTGGAAATTCTCAAAGAGATGAAGGCCATGAAAATAGGTACCGAAGAGGTCGCGGGGTACACCTGTGACCTCTGGAAAAGCAAAGATCAAACCATCTGCCTCTATCAAGGTATCCCTCTCAAAATCACAGTCGAAACACAGGGCTTTAGCTCTACCAGAACAGCTCAGATGGTGCTATTGGACAAGCCAATAGCCAACAGCGAATTTACGCTGCCAGGCTTCGCAGTCATGATAGAAGAGGGGTACACAAGCAATCAGTCCGCCTCCGTCAATACAGCAGACTATATGGCTGCTGTAGAAGAACTGGGTCACAAGATCAAGGCGATGGGTCTCAACCTCAATGACCACAATGTCACCCTCACCAAAGCACAGGAAGCGGAGGTGATCAATACACTGGGTGCGCGATACCTCACCAAACAAAAAAATCTCCTCCCCAAGCTCATGGTAGCACTAGAGGGAGCCAGAGAGTGTATCGGGCACTCCGAAAATGGCAAAGAAGCCGCCGACTGCATCAAGCCGGTCAACAGGATCAACGAAGCACTGGGAGATCAGACCTCCAACTATGACTATGCACATTGGAACCGAGAGAAAAAAGAGCAGATCATTCAAGATATAGATCAGGAGATCAGCGACCTGAGCACAACGATCAGGTGCGTCACCACCCATGACAAAACCACCGATGTCATCGAATGTACCGAGGGCACACTCGAACCAAAGATATAACAGGGAGTGAACCCCAAAGCACCCTTTTGGTATAATCGCGGCATTATTACCGCAGCAGGGTCTGCGCATTATCAAGAGGTTATTATGAGCGAAACAGTCAAAAAAGTCTACGATCCAAAATCCCTGGAAAACACTTATTATGCTCTCTGGGAGGAGCGCGGCTACTTCGAGATTGACGGCAACAAGGCTATCCAGGAAGAGGGAAAAACATTCTGTATCTCTATGCCTCCCCCCAATGTGACCGGACATCTGCATATCGGCCACGGACTCACCTTTACGATCCAGGATATCATCGTCAGATACAAGCGCATGAATGGCTTCAAAACCCTCTGGCAGCCCGGTACAGACCATGCGGGGATCGCCACACAAAATGTCGTAGAGAAACAGCTCTTAAGCGAAGGTACGACCAAAGAGGAGATCGGCAGAGAGGCCTTTCTGGAGCGTGCCTGGCAGCAGAAGAGCAACTCCGGAAACGCCATCACCTCTCAGCTGCGCCATCTCGGTGTCTCTCCCGCCTGGAGTCGAGAACGCTTCACCATGGATGAGGGGCTTGCCAATGCTGTCAAGCAGGCCTTCAAACGCATGTATGACGAAGGATATATTGTCCAGGACAACTACATGATCAACTGGTGTACCCATGACGGAGCACTCTCTGATATTGAAGTCGAGCATGAAGACCATAGGGGGAAACTCTACCATATTCGCTATCCGCTCAGTGACGGCAGCGGTGAGGTGGTCGTCGCTACCACCCGTCCGGAGACCTACTTTGGTGATACGGCGGTCATGGTGCATCCAGAGGATACGCGTCATCAGCACCTCATTGGCAAGACAGTAACCCTCCCTCTCATCGAGAGAGAAGTCAAGATCATCGCCGACAGCCATGTGGACAGGGAGTTTGGTACCGGGTTTGTCAAGGTGACCCCGGCACATGATCCCAATGACTACGAGGTAGGCAAACGGCATGCTCTGGAGTTCATCACCATTTTTGATGAAAACGGTATCCTCAACAGCCATTGTGGCACCTTTGAAGGGCAGGAGCGACTCGAAGCCAGAGAGGCACTCGTCGCCAAGCTCGATGCCGAAGGTTTTCTAGAGAAGATCGAAGAGCATGTCCATCAGGTCGGTCACTGCTATCGCTGCAAAAATATTGTCGAACCCTATATCTCCAAGCAGTGGTTTATCAAAAAAGAGTTTGCCACAGGTGCGATCGAACGGGTCAATGCCGGAGAGGCGCAGTTCTTCCCCAGGCACTGGATCAATAGCTACAATGCCTGGATGGGCGAACTCAGGGACTGGTGTATCTCCCGCCAGCTCTGGTGGGGCCACCAGATCCCTGTCATGCATTGCGATGCCTGTGAAAAACACTTCGCTTTCGAGGGTGACACGCCTACCCTCTGTGAACACTGCGGCAGCCGGGAGATCCATCAAGACCCCGATGTGCTGGATACCTGGTTTAGCTCTGGTCTCTGGCCCTTCTCCACACTAGGCTGGGGCAATGGCGAGGCGCTCAGGGGAGAGAAGTGGCAGGAGAGCGATATGGCAGACTTCTATCCCAACTCCCTGATGATCACCGGCTTTGATATTCTCTTTTTCTGGGTAGCGCGTATGCTGATGATGGGCGAGAAGCTCACCGGAGAGCTGCCCTTTGCCGACATCTATCTACATGCACTGGTCAAGGATGAAAAGGGCGAGAAGATGTCCAAGTCCAAAGGCAATGTCATCGATCCCCTTGTGATGATAGAGAAGTACTCTGCAGATGCGCTGCGCTTCACTCTTGCCGTATTGGCAGTACAGGGGCGCGATATCAAGCTGAGCGAAGAGAAGCTGGAGCAGAGCCGAAACTTCACCAACAAGCTCTTCAACGCCACCAACTATCTCCAGCTCAACCATACCGAATTTGCAGATTTAGACACCTCGCGTATCCAGACACCACTGGGCAGATATATGCTCTCGCGCTTCCACCTTGCGGTACAGGAGACCAGAGAGTATATCGAGAGCTACCGCTTCAATGATGCCGCTACGACACTCTACCGCTTTCTCTGGGGTGAATTTTGTGACTGGGGGATCGAGCTAAGCAAAGCCAGCCGAGAGAGTGTCGCGGAGCTGGGTAGCATCTTCAAAGCATCCATGAAACTACTGCACCCCTTTATGCCCTTTATCACAGAACACCTCTACCACAGACTCAGCGGCACCACACTGGAGAGCAGCAGTTCTATCATGGTATCGACCTACCCTGTAGCCGGAGAGATCGACGAAGAGATCATGAACGAGTTTGCCCTGGCGATCGAGGCGATCGTCTCAGTACGCCGCTGCAAGACCCTCATTGACAAGGGCAACCAGCGCATCGAAAAAGCCTTTGTCAAGATCGATCAGAAGGTAGATCAGGAGATGCTCAAAGCATTGATTCAGCGGCTTGCCAAGGTCGATGAGATCCAATTCGTCGAGTGTAAGCCAGACCGTGCAGTCGCTGATGTAAGCGACACACTACAGAGCTTCATCTCTACAGAGGATATCGATATGAGTGATGTCATCGCCAAGCTCACCAAACAGCAGGAGAAGCTCCAAAAAGAGATCGACAAGCTCAGCGGTATGCTCTCCAATGAACGCTTCGTCGCCAATGCACCCGAAGCAGTCATTGACCAAAACAGGGCTGCCCAGACAGAAGCAGAGAACAAAATGCAAAAGATCCTCGCCGAACTCAAAGGCCTGGGCGCATAAAGGATAGACAATGCTACATCTTTCATGGAAAGCAACACTCTCTGCACTGACTGCTTCCCTGCTACTGGCTGCCTGTGGAGGGCACAGTGACGGCAGCGTCAACTTGCAGGCTGATTGTAGCCAAGAGGGGCAAAAAAAGGCACTTTACGGCATCATGCAAGATGCCTATCTTTGGTACACAGAGGTACCCGATCTCGATCCCACCTCCTACAAGAACCTCGACACGCTTCTGGAGGCACTCACCTACAAAAAATATGACAAATGGAGCTACCTCACTACTC
>CAMZLC010000051.1 GCA_947311605.1 uncultured Sulfurovum sp. | reverse complement strand
CATAGCCTGCCAATGCCGGCCCCACAGAGCCAGGCTTTTGCTTTTCACGCCGATTGACACTGACCACCGGAGAAGCTTCACTCAGTCCATACCCCTCCAGGAGCACGGTTTTTTTGAACTTTTTGGCTATGGCGTCCAGTGTTTTTGGCGGGAGTGCCGCTGCACCGGAGATGAAAACGCGCAGGCGGTTGAACCACATAAAATACCAGGGGAGCTTGGCCCGCGCCAGTGCCGTATAGACATCAGGGATCCCGAGGAAAATAGTCACCCTCTTTGTCAATACCTGTTTGAAAATATTGGAAAAAGGCTGCAGCGAACGAATGATCACGATACTGCCCCCTGCATACAAAAAGAGCATCACCGCGATCGTAAAGGTAAAAGAGTGAAACATCGGCAAAAAGACGATAGAGCGGTCTTTGGGTTGCACATCGATCGCCTGCCTACCTGATTCTGCGTTGGAGAGCAGATTGCGGTAGCTCAACATCGCTCCCTTGGGCTTGCCGGTGGTACCAGAGGTATAAACGATCACGGCCGTATCATCCAGCCCGGAGGAGACCGCTCCTACCTCCAGTGTCGTAGAGATCGCCTCCAGAAAAGGGATATTCTGCACATCGGTATGTGTCGGCTCTCCCTCCCAGATCGTCAGGAGACAGAAGGTATCTACCCGACTGGATCGCACGACCTTCTCATGTATCATCGAAGCGATCAACAGCCTGCTGCCGCTATCCTCAAGGATATAACTGAGCTCCTCTCCTTTGAGAAAAGTATTGACAGGCACAGCGATGGCTCCCAGCTTGGAGATCGCAAACACCGCATAGATAAATTCCGGAGAGTTGCGCAAAAAAAGTGCGACCTTGTCCCCTCTCCCTATGCCCCGGTCTGCCATGGTAGCAGCAAGTTTATCGGCACGATAGAGGATATCCCGGTAGCGTATCCTCTCCTCGCCGTCAAAGAGGGCGACTTTTTTGCCTCTCTCCTTGGCCTGTGCCTGTATCAGCGCATAGAAATTGCTAAAGGGATACATCGGCTAGAACTTGTAGGAGAGCCCCACTGTAGCCAATACCGCACCGCCATCAGAGAATTCCCCTATGAGCCCGGTACCTCCAGCGACTGCGCTATTGACTTTTCTACTTGTCTTCTTGTCATAGAGCAGTGCCGCACCAAAGGTCAGACTGTCAGAATACTGGTACTTGAATCCGGCAGAAAAGATGTGGGCATCACTGTCAGGCAGTTCGTAGTTGATATGCTTTTCAGGTACAGGTGTCTCGTCATAGGAGTAGCCTGCCATCAGGGTCAATTTGTCGCTGTACTGATAGGTCAATCCGATACGGAAGCTGTTGGTATCCTCCCAGAGTTTATCTTTGGGCTCGTCAAATGCCGCACTAAGTGTCGGATTTAAAATAGGCGATCCATATTCAAAGTCCAGTGTCTTATAGGCTGACCAAAAAGTACGCTCGTACACAAATTCCAGCGTCACCCTGTCATCCCATGTCTTGGAGATACCGATGTTGAGGGCTGCAGGTATAGGCACAGAGACCGATGCCTTGTACTGTTTTCCCGCACCTGCAAGATACAAATTCGCCTCTCCCTCTTCATTGAGATCTATTTTGGAACGATAGGTTATGCCGACGGCTATATCCGATGACGGATGCCATGCCAAGGCAAGGTTATATCCGAACTCTACAGTATCCCCTTCCATCTCTCGCTTGATGGGGAGACCGATCAGGCTTCCGTCACTATATACCTTGCCTTCGCTGTACACCGCACGAAGCCCGCCACCGATACTGAATGTATCAGAGAGTCGGTACGAGACGACAGGATTTAGCTCCACATTCTTCAGCGTAAACTCTTCGGCAAAAAGTTTCTGCACAGGGGATTTCCAACGCTTGGTCAAGCCCGCCGGAGCCGCCAGACTCACCCCGTAGCGCCACCTGCCCATCGCCGGAGCCACATAGTTCATATAGGGAATAGGGATATTCTCTGTTTCTGATTCCCCGGAAGCCAGCGCTGCAGGAACGACGACTCCTCCGGGCAACCCCCCCTGCATACCCACATAGGTGTTCGAGGGCAGATGTGCCAGTGTCATGCCTGTCTCAAAGTACCGTACTTCTGGATCCAAAAAGCTCATATTGGCCGGGTTATAGTATGCCGTATCGGCATCCGTAGTATGTGCGATATAGGCCGCACCCAGTGCCATAGCGTTCACTGACTGCTCGGGTATCTTGTAGGCACCCGCCATGAGCGTCACACTGGCTATCGTGCTAAGTAAAATTATTTTTTTCATATTGGGCTCCTAGTATCCGATGTTTGCGTTTCGCTCTTTGGCAAATAGACCTGCTGCTACCTTGTAGGCTGCCGCACCGCATTCGCCATGTCCAAGTCTCAAGGGCGTATTTGGATTCTTCGTGATGGCAATCTCGACAGGGACAATAGAGATATCACTTGTGCCCATCTCCGTCATATTGCCTTCTGCAATCTGAGACATTGCGAAGGGCACCACATCATCTCCCATACACTGCACTAGGCGTATGGGTGTTGTGGCTTTCCAGCGATAGACATCGTTTTGTAATAACGCGCCCAAAAACCAATCAGGCTGCCCCGTAATTGCGCCTTGAAAAAAACTATTCACAAAATCTTGCCTGAAAAGCCCACTCTCTCCAGTAGTCTTATGTGTCAACTCTCCATCAATCTGTGTACGATTATAATCACCGCCTAGCAGATTTTCCAATTGTGATGCATAGGGTGCATTGATGACTATATCCACCTCCTTGTTGCTAGCCAACGCATAAGCATAGCCTACATTAGCCATAAAAGAGGGTACACCTATCTGTGGTGCTTCCAGTACCTTTATTGCCATACCCGACATCGCATAAGGCCCTGCCATAGGGGCGGCCATCGTGACATGCAACTCCCCCTCCTTTTCGATCTTTTGCAATGCCGCCATGGCTGCATAGCCACCTTCACTATACCCAGTGACAAAAAGCTGCCCATTGAGTCTGATACCATTATCCTCTGCAAACTTTTTTGCCGCTTTGATAAAATCAACGGTTGCATTTGCGAGAGATTTTTTGAGCAGATAGGGGTGATAGTGCTCTGATGAATCGCCAAATCCTATATAGTCTGGTTGCAGCGTGACAAAACCTGCCAGTGCAGAGAATATGATAGGCGTATCTACCTCCGTGTTGGTATGCTCCGCTTTGAAAGTAGGTGCCTCTCTGTCTGCAAAGATCGTACCGTGATCATCAGAGACTATAGAAAAGCCTATCTGTTCCGTTACTGCCTCGGGCATGCCGGTAGGAACAGTCATAAGTCCTGAGGCTTCCACAGGCTCTCCCTCTTCGTCTGTTGTTGTGTAAGTGATTTTGTAGGCATCATACCCATAGACGGTTGTACTTTCGTCCACCAAGCCTTGATAGTGTCCTTAAATGTTCGCAATTTCCAAACTCCTTCCAATATTAGGCTGCATTTTGCAGCAACTCTTCACGCTTAATCATCACAAGTTCCAGCTTTTGTGGTT
>CAMZLC010000050.1 GCA_947311605.1 uncultured Sulfurovum sp. | reverse complement strand
ACCCTGCCTGCCGGTACTATCGGAGGACTCAAGCGGCGCACCAGAGCCATGATGGGTCGCTGCCAGGGGTTTAACTGCATGGCGGCCGCAAGCAGCATTGCAGAAAGCGAGGCGAAAAAGACCTACGCCAAAAAGGTTTAAACAGATGGAACACAGCAATAGCACAAACACACAAGAGCAGATCACGGAGATAGAGATAGCCATTATCGGTGCAGGCCCTGCAGGTATCGCTGCTGGGGTAGCACTTTCCAAGCTTGGACACGCCAAAGAGATGATCCTGTTTGACAGGGAAGACCGGATCGCCATGACCTCCAGGCACTGTAACCATCAAGGATTTGGGCTGCTGGAATTCAGGCGACCCATGAGCGGTGACGACTATGCCGATGCACAGCAGCGGCAAGCGGAGAAGCACTCTGTCTCCGTCAAGCTCAAGCATACACTGACTCGCATAGAGGAGGATCTACTGACCTTCAGTACACCCGACGGCGAGATACGATACAGAGCCAAACGCATCCTCTTTGCTATGGGTGCCAGAGAGATGACCCGACCTGACCGTCTGGTCAGTGGCGGCAGGAGTCCCAACATCATCACCACCGGTGCCTTGCAGCGATTTACCTATATTCAGGAGCGCAAACCTTTCAACAGAGCAGTCATTATCGGCAGCGAACTGGTCTCTTTCTCTGCGATCATGACTGCCAGACATGCGGGCATTGAGATAGCCGGTATCATCGAAGAGGATCCCAAGCTACACAGTTTTGGCATCCTCAAGCCTCTCTCCTCTTCCCTGCTCAAGGTACCGGTCTACACAGATACCAAGTTGCTACGCATCCACACAGAGGAGAAAGAAGTCACAGGAGTCACGATCCTCAAACAAGGCATCGAAGAGACGATAGCCTGTGACGGGGTGATCTTCTCAGGAGGATTTATCCCCGAAAGCGCCCTTCTGCATAAGCACTTGGCAGATTTTGATACACGCAACTATTCCGTGCCTATCACGCAGTATTTTCAGACACAGGAGAAGCGCTATTTCCTTGCGGGGAATGTGATCAGGGGTGCTCTGACCGCCTTCAACTGCTATTTTGAGGGCAGAGAAGCGGGCAGACAGATCCACGCCTCTTTGCAGTCTGACAATAGCCCCGTCACTGTCGCTATAGAGGCTGATCCTGCGATCGAATGGCTCTACCCCAGCCTGCTTGATACCTCCAAAGAGCCCAAGCATCTCACGCGCATACGCTTCGCCCGCCACACACAGGGACTCCTGCGCGTCCTGCTCAACGACAAGGAGGTGATGCAACAGCAGATCCATGCCAACCCCTATCTCAAGATCACCGTGGACTGGTTTAACCGTCCTGTCAAGGCAGGAGACCGCATCGAAATACGCTACGAAGAATCTTAAACATCCGTGCCGAATGAGCTCCTGCTAGGCCTGTTGACCTTTGTGACCTCCACGGTAGCCGGAGTCGTCGGGATCGGCGGAGGCATGATGCTGATCGCCATCCTGCCCTCCTTTGGTCTGCTCCCGCTCAATGCCCTCATCCCTGTCCATGCCATGACGCAGATGTCCAGCAATCTCTCGCGTGCGATGTTTGGCTGGGAAGCGGTCAAGACCGAGGTCATCCCCAAATTTTTCATAGGCTCACTGCTGGGTATCGCTTTTTTTGCAGGTATCCTCTATCTCATCTCACTCACCTATGTGCCTCTTTTCATAGGCGCTTACATCCTCCTCTCACTCTGGAGTCAGCACTTCAACCGGAGGATCAAACACTATGAAAACTACTACCTCATCGGTTTCCTACAGACGGGGCTCTCTATCGTCGTAGGTGCCACGGGGCCGCTGACCATGAGTCTCCTGCTCAAAGAGTACGAAGACAAAGACATCGTTGTCGCTACAGGTGCCGCCCTCATGAGCATTACCCATACCCTCAAGGTCATCGTGTTTCTCTTTTTTGGTTTTGTCTTCTGGGACTATCTCTGGATACTCGCCGCCATGATCACCGGCGCAGTGGCAGGATCCTATGCAGGCACCCAACTGCGTGGCAGGATCGACGGAAAACGCTTTGTAATGGTCTTGAAGGTGCTGTTATCTGCTTTGGCGGCGAAACTGATTGTGGGCATCATGCTGAAATGACTTTGGCTTTGGCTATAATGCGGCTATGAAAACCATCCAAAACGCTACTTTCGTTGACTATCTCTGGCTCATCCTTCTCTCTGCGATATGGGGAAGCGCTTTCGTGGGGATCGGGGTTGCACTCACGGCATTTCATCCTCTGATCGTGGCATGGTATCGCATCATGATCGCAGGGATCATTCTATGGGGATTTATCTGGGTCAGAAAACTCCCGCTGCCCAGAGATAAAAAAAGCTGGCAGATACTCACCCTCCTAGGGCTGCTCAACAACGCCCTGCCCTTTTATCTCATCTCCTGGGGACAGCAGTATGTCAGTGCCAGTACTGCTGCGGTGATGCTGGCGATCGGTCCCTTTGTCGCACTGATCATGGCACACTGGCTGACCCATGACGAAAAGATCACACCCCGTAAGCTCATAGGCGTGGCTCTAGGATTTGCAGGTATATTTATCCTCTTCGGGGAGGATTTTTTCAAAGGCGAAATCCATGGTCTCTATGGCAAGCTGGCGATCCTCCTCGCTACGGTAGGCTATGTCTCCTCCGGACTGCTGATCCGAAAACTCAGCCATATCGACACGCTGGTCTGTGCAGGCTCGATGTTTTTGACCGGGACACTGTGGATACTGCCTTTTGTCTGGTTCGTGCCTTTCAACACATCAGCCCTGCTCTCGGCTCCTTTTCTCACTATCCTCTATCTTGCCGTCGTCCCTACTGCACTGGCTTCCATCATCCGCATCCAGCTCGTACAGAGAGCAGGCGTGCAGTTTATGTCCCAGGTCTCCTATCTCATCCCGCTGTTTGCGATCTTTTGGGCATGGGTCTTTCTGGACGCTATACCCGCACTAAGCGTCTGGGTTGCACTGGCACTGATACTGGGTGGGTTATTTATCCGAAAATGAAGAAAGTAATAATCCCAGGAGTTTAACGAGGAACAAAGAGTATAAGATGAAAAATGGTACTCTTTTAGCACTTATAACTCCAACGGGAATTTAAAGGAGCTATCCAGTGTTTGCCAATACGCCAGAACCACCTTATTATGCAGTGATTTTCACCTCCATAAAAAACGATCAGGACGAGGGATATGGTGCTATGTCAGAAAAGATGCTCAAACTCGTACAACAACAAAAAGGTTTTCTAGGAGTTGAATCTGCCAGAGAAGAGGTAGGTATCACAGTCTCGTACTGGAAAGATAGAGCTTCTATTCAGACTTGGAAAGCTAACCTAGAGCATTTAAAAGCGCAAGAAAAAGGTAAGAGTGCCTGGTATAAAGACTATAAGATACGCATCGCAAAGGTAGAAAGAGACTATGAGAAATAGTATATATCTGTGGCTAATAACCCCATGGCTCCTCTCGGGCTGCATGGAGTATCTCAGTCCAAAGCCCACTGTCAATGTCTATTATGTACAAGATGCCAACCAAAGCAACTACCCTATCGTCAAGGAGACCAATGCCCATATCAGTGTCAGTACAGCCAACAAGGTCAAAGCCACTCCCTCCAGCAAGATTCAGCTCTATTTTGTCTATCGGGAGGGGTGTCCCGCCTGCGAACAACTCACACAAGTGATGCATCGTGGTGATATCACAGCGATACTAGATCGTGACTTTGAGATCACCCGTGTCCATATCAGAGACAAGGATGCCCTGCCCAAAGTCTGGATGCGCCCTTTCCGTACCCCTACGGTCTATTTCCTGGACAAGAAGCAAGAGGAGCTGATCTCCAGTATCCACAATATGTCTGCCAGACGCTTCAAGGCTACCCTGCTTGAAGCTATTGAAGCCAGAGACCTACAATAAAGAGATGCCCACAGACAGTTCCCTGGAGACCATGTTGCAAACACTGCTTCCGACACAGCAGATACGCACCTGTACTCCCATGGCAGCACAGGGATACAGCAACCAGAGCTATCTTCTCACCACAGACAAAGAGAGATATTTTCTGCGTCTTTTTGATCCCTCCTCTATCAACAGAGGCAGCGAATACCAGATACAACAGCTGGCACACAGTGTAGGCATCGCTCCCAAACCTGTAGCAGTGGATATAGACCAGGGCATCATGCTCTCAGCGTTTGTCCAAGGCACACATACCCAGACGCTCACCCCGCCCCAACTGGCGAAGTTAGCACAGACACTCCTCAGGCTGCATACCCTGCCTCCTGAAGGTGCCTCTACTACATTCCAGGTGGATACTGCGATCATTCAGGATTTTACCTACGAGCCTGTACTTTGTCACAATGACCTCAACCCGCAAAATATCCTCTGGGAGCGCAACACTCCCATCCTCATAGACTGGGAGTATGCCGGCATCAATGACCGCTACTTCGATCTGGCCGCCGTCATCACAGAATTTACGCTAAAAAGCACGGACAAGCAAAAACTGTTGCAGCACTATTTCAAGGCACCCCATCTCTGTAATCATGAAAAACTGGACGCCTATACAGTGTTCTATCGTGAAGTTTGTGCATACTGGTGGAAGACCCACATTCAAAGTAGCTCTTAAGGCCAAATGGTCAACCTGCGCCCATTCTTTGCATCTATTAGAGAGGTATGCTGCAACTATTTAACAACTTCATGGCATAATGGGCTTCTATCTTATTTCACACCAAAAGGAGAAAAAATGAAAAAAGGTTTATGGAAGTCATTGGCCGTGATATGTGCGGTATCTGGTATCACTTATGCAGGTTCGACAGTGAGGGTATCGGTACCCTCTTATGGTGACAGTACCAAACCTGCCTTTGAGCGGATCGTAGCGGATTTCGAAAAAGCAAATCCGGATATCAAGATCAACCTGGAAGTAGGCTCTTGGTCAGCCTGGCAGCAGAAGCTTCAGACTGACTTTTTTTCAGGAGGCAATGCAGATCTCATCTACAGCACCAGAGGCTGGGTACCTACCTATGTAGCAGGAGGAAAACTTGAGCCGTTGGACAGCCATCTCTCTGCGGAATTCTTGGCACAATTTCCCAAGTCACTAATCGATGCTGCCAAGGTTAATGGCAAGCTTTATGCACTCCCCAGCGTCACCAGTGCCAGAAACCTCTATGTCAATCTGGATCTACTCAAAAAAGCGGGTGCAAAAGTACCAAAAACCTGGGCTGAACTCAAAGAGGCAGCCAAGCTGGTTTCTGAAAAAACAGATGCAGCAGGTTTTGGTATACAGGGCAAAGAGGTCGAAATGGAGAAATACTTCTACTACATCCTCTGGAACATGGGTGGTTCAGTCCTCGACAAGGTCGTCGATGGCAGCAAATCCATGCTTGATGCATCGGAAGCAATCAAAGCAGCACAATTCTATAGTGATATGATCAAAAAGGGCTATACACAGAAAAATGTAGCCTCTTACAACAGGGAGGATCTTCAAGAGCTCTTCAAGCAAGGGAAGCTGGCCATGATGATCACCCATGGCGTACTCGCAGAGCAGATCGGAAGCGAAGGGCACAAGATCAATTTTATCCAGACCGATGTCCCCGGCATGAGTGCGGACAAAAAAGGGGTTACTCTTGGCGTGATTGATGCGGTGCATCTCTCTAAAAATTCTAAGAATAAAGAGGCTGCAGTCAAATTCCTCAAGTTTACTTTCCAGCCGAAGTACCAAGCAGACTGGATCGCAAAAGCCAATCTTTTGCCTGTCACTATCGAAGCAGGAAAAGCACCTGAGTTCCAAGCCAAACATCTGCAGGCAATGATCGCAGCTGTACCCAATGCCCGCTTCGCTTTTATTCACAAAAAGTCTACCAAAATCATCGATATCATCAAGAATGAGCTGCAGGCAATGTACGCAGGGAAAAAGTCCGCAGAGGAAGCGATGAAAAGTGCTGCAAAGAAAATCAATAGAGCAGCCAGATAGTCAATGAAGTCCGGATCGCTTAAGCCACTGCTCTTCATTCTGCCCAGCTTTTTGCTGGCCTTTGTGATCATAGCCTACCCTATCATCGATCTGGTCAGGCTATCACTGAATGATGTCGGTACCTTTGGGGAGATGCATGGCTTCATCGGTCTAGAAAACTATCACTATGTCACAGAGGATGAGCTCTTCACCGAAGTATTGCTGCGCACCCTCTATTGGACTTTTTTTGTGGTAGCAGGCACCATTGCTATCTCTTTGCCTATCGCACTCATTCTCAATGAAGATTTTTACGGAAAGGGCATTGCCCGCACGATCATCATGCTCCCCTGGGCCATCTCTCTGGCGATGACCGCAGTGATCTGGAAATGGCTGCTCAACCCAGACTACGGGATGCTCAACCATCTGCTCCTCGGTCTGGGGCTGATCGACGAAAATATCGGCTGGCTAGCCGATGCCGATACTGCCTTTCCCTTACAAATCCTTATCGGAATCCTTGTCTCCATCCCTTTTACCATCTCTATCCTGATGGGAGGACTTACTTCGATCCCTACAGATATCTACGAGGCTGCACATCTGGACGGAAGCTCCTACTGGCAGCGCCTCAAGACACTGACTCTGCCACTGCTCAGACCATTTATTAACATCGCAGTCGTACTCAATGTCATCTATGTCTTTAACTCCTTCCCGATTATCTGGATCTTGACGGAAGGCGGCCCCTCCAATGGCACCGATATTCTTCCTACCTATCTTTACAAGCTGGCCTTTAGGGATGGGGAGATAGGCTTGGCAGCCGCACTTTCGGTGATTATGCTGTTGATTCTGTTAGGCTTTACACTCTTCTATGCCTACTTTGCCATGAAGAAGGAGGATTAGCATGCGACGAAGCAAACGCAAACAAACCCTAATTGCCTGGCTCGTTCTTTCCCCGGTGGTCTTCGTGATCCTTTTTCCCTTTGTCGTGACACTACTGACAGCTATCAAGCCTCGCAATGAACTCACCGCCATACCTCCCCATTTTCTTCCCAGTCAATTTCACTGGGAAAATTTTCTCACTGTCTGGAGTGAGACCAATATCTCTCATGCACTGCTCAACTCGCTTTATATCAGCACATTGGCTACACTCATTGCCATCCTCGTCGGCGCGCCTGCTGCCTATGCGATGACCCGTTTTGATTTCCGTGGCAGGCGCGCCTACCGTTTTTTTCTCCTGGTCACGCAAATGCTCTCTCCTATCGTACTGGTGCTAGGGCTCTTCAGGCTCATGGTCACTGCAGGAGTAGTGGACTCACTCAGCTTTCTCGCAGTGATTTATGCCGCATTCAATGTTGCCTTTTGTGTCTGGATGCTGCAGAGTTATTTTGAGACGATCCCCAAGGATCTGGAGGAGTCCGCCTGGATAGAGGGGGCAGGCAGAGTACGAAGTCTCCTGACTATCTTCCTGCCTCTGGCTGTCCCCGCGATCACCATTGTGGCGATGTTTACTTTTGTCAACTCCTGGAATGAATTTATTATTGCCTTCTCTACACTACGCGACAGCAGCTCCTACACGATCCAGCTGGGGATCATCGAAATGACAGGCTACTACTCTATCCGTTGGGACTATGTCATGATCTCGGTCATCCTCGCCTCTCTGCCTGTAGCCATACTCTTTTCATGGCTGCAAAAACACCTCATCGGTGGTCTTACCACCGGTGCGGTAAAATAAGAACAAAAGGAAGTGATGCTATGGCGAAAATGCAGCTAAAGGCTATCAAGAAAGACTACAGTGGCACAGCGATACTGCATGATATTAATATCCAGATCGATGAAGGGGAATTTGTTGTACTGATCGGTGAGTCTGGCTGCGGCAAGTCCACCCTGCTTCGTATGATCTGCGGACTGGAAGAGATCAGTAGCGGGGAGTTGCTGATAGATGGTGTGCTCTCCAACCATACGCCTCCGCAACAGCGGGATATGTCTATGGTCTTTCAGTCCTATGCACTCTATCCACATATGAATGTCTATGACAATATTGCCTATGGACTCAAGATCCAGAAGCAGCCCAAAGAGCAGATCAAGCAGAAGGTACAGAAGATCGCTACACTTCTGGGTATCGAGGGATATCTCGACAGACTTCCCAAAAATCTCTCAGGAGGACAGCGCCAGCGTGTTGCCATGGGCAGAGCTATTGTCAGGGATCCCAAGTTTTTCCTCTTTGACGAGCCACTCTCCAACCTGGATGCCAAACTCCGCGTCGTCATGAGAAAAGAGATCAAACTGCTCCAAAAAAGATTGGGTACAACCACAATCTATGTCACCCATGACCAAGTTGAGGCAATGACCATGGCTGACAAAATCGTACTGTTGGACCAAGGGCACATTGTGCAGACAGGTACTCCCAAAGAGCTCTATGACCATCCAAACTCACTCTTTGCCGCCACTTTTCTCGGCTCTCCGGGTATCTCTCTCATTTACGGGAGGATCGAAAGAGAGGGAGGTGTGGCGCACTTTGTGACAGAAGACAAGATCGCATTTCCAATACAAAACCTGCCAAGCCTGCAAGAAAACCAAGAGGTCATATTGGGTATCCGTCCTAGAGATATCCATCTCAGTACCGAAGCAGAAGGACTTAAAATGGATGTACTGATCCATGAATACACCGGTGCAGAGAATATCCTCTATGGCACCATAGGCAATAATGAGATCAGTGCAGCTTTCTCACGAAAAGAGCCCTTTGAAAATGCAAACACGCTCTATCTCGTGTACGAAGTGGACAAAAGTCATCTTTTTGATGCAAAAACCAAACAGGCCATTCTCTAAAGGAGCACCATGCAGTATGACAGCAACCCCTTCCTCCCGGAGGAGA
Organism: uncultured Sulfurovum sp.; assembly: GCA_947311605.1. GTDB lineage: Bacteria > Campylobacterota > Campylobacteria > Campylobacterales > Sulfurovaceae > JAAXPZ01. The sequence continues at coordinate 1,699 of CAMZLC010000050.1, read as the reverse complement.
AAGACAGGTACCAAATATGGGAAAAGGTAGTGAGGGTAGATATCGATGCTTTTTTGGCAGAGGATTGGTCATATTGTGCAGGCGATTTTTGTGCAACACACTTTATCGGCATTGATGCACAACGGTATGACAATCCGGACAGGTGGAAGCTGACCTACCCCAGCCTCGATGCCTACAAAGAGGATTGGCTCAGACAGGCAAAGACATTTGCTGCCATCTCTTGCCTGGAGGACAAAAGAGAGGCACTTTTCCGAGCCACCATACTGGAGGAGATAGAGATACGCGACGGTGCGGCACTTCTGCATAAAAAATTCAAAGGTCAACTCACCCAGACTGACGGAAAAATCCTGCCTATCAATTGGCAAACACTCTACAAAATGCACAAGATGGAGGAGGAGTGGAAGATCACAGGATTTGTCGGCTACATGCCCTATCCTATGGGAGAGCCATTATGAAACACTACCTATACATTGCCAATCAATTTGCCATGGAGACGGTCGCAAAAGAGATCGTACCACTGGGCAATGGCAACATCAATGACACCTATCTTGTCACTTGCAGTTCAAAACGCTATGTGCTCCAAAAGATCAACACCTATGTCTTTGACCGGCCAAAGACCCTCATGCGCAATATGCAGAAGGTGACCGAGCATATTGCGACACACATTCAGAACAATAACTATCTATGGAAAACCCAACACCCCATTTATACACGGGATGGCAGCTGCCTGTTTGAGAACGAAGAGGAGGGATACTGGAGGATGATAAGCTTCATCGAAGATGCAGAGAGTATCGACACTATCGACTCCCCTGAGCGCGCCCGTGAGGTGGGGCGTGGACTAGGAAGCTTTCATCAGATGCTGGAAGGACTTGCTCCAGATGCACTGGCTTATGTACTCCCTCACTTTCATATTCTCCCGCACTATCTAGGTGCCTATGACAGCGCGAGTAAAAGCACTGAAGCACCAACAGAAGGTACCCATATGGCCTTTGTCTCAGGGTTTATCCAGCAGCATCGTGATGCTGCCATGGTACTTGAGCAGGCAAAAGAGTCTGGCGCACTTCCTCTTAAAATCATGCATGGAGACCCCAAGATCAACAACATTATGTTTGACAGCACAAGCGGTCAGGCGATCAGCATGATCGATCTCGATACGGTACAGCCTGGTCTACTTCTCTATGATTTGGGAGATTGCGCACGCTCCAGTTGTAATCCATGGGGAGAAGAGGAGAGAGAGCGATGGCAGGATGTCACCTTTGACTGCATTGTCTTCGAGGCGCTCTGGAAAGGATTTATCCAAAAAGCGAACAGCTTTTTTACAGAAGAAGAGTACGCCTATGCCTATGATGCGATCTTCGCAATCACTTTCGAAATGGGACTTCGCTTTTTTACCGACTACCTCAATGGGGATATCTATTTTAAAATCTCCTATCCAGAGAATAATCTCTATCGTGCCCTAGTGCAATTTCGACTGGCACAGAGTATTATTGACCAGAAAGAAACCATCAAGAAAATCACTACTGCACGATCTTGACCGGTGTGCCCTTCTTGGCTGCTTTGAATATCTTGTTCACTACATTGTACGGTACACGGATACAGCCGTTGGTGGCGGGGTAGCGTTTGACATACTTGCTGCCGTGAATACCGATACCCGAACTGGTCAGACGCATCCAATTTTTCAGTGAAGCACCTATGTATT
>CAMZLC010000049.1 GCA_947311605.1 uncultured Sulfurovum sp. | reverse complement strand
TGGGGTCGTCCCGCAGCATCCACCTAGGAAACTCACCCCATCAAACTCCGTAAACTCCAACTGTTTGGCGGTAAATTCATCGGGCCCCATCGGATAGTAGGTATAGCCTCCTCTGTTTTGTGGCAATCCTGCATTGGCATGGATCGAAATAGGGAGACTGCACAGCTCCGAAAGGGTACGCAGATGCTTTTTGATCTGATCTGGGCCCGTGCCACAGTTGAAGCCCAGAGAGAGGATATCAAAAGGCTCCAGTATCGTCACAATCGTACCCGCATCCGTACCGATCAACATAGAACCGCTCAACTCGATCGTCACAGAGACCATGATAGGTAATGCCAATCCCCGTTCTGTATTGGCATCCTGACAAGCATGCAGGGCTGCCTTGATCTGCAAAGGATCCTGACAGGTCTCCAGCATGAAGATATCGCATCCGCCATCGATCAAACCCAATGCTACGGTCTTGTAGCCCTCATACATCTCATCATAGTGGATATGCCCAAGACTCGGGAGCTTCGTGCCGGGTCCTATGGATCCCAGCACGAAGCGTGGCTTCTCTGCTGTACTGTATCGCTTGCAAACCTCTTTGACGATCTCTGCACCAAGTTTGGAAAGCTCGTAGGCGCGTTCCCTCATGCCATACTCATCAAGCACCCAGGGCATGGTACCAAAGGTATTGGTTTTGATGATGTCTGCCCCTGCTTTGGCATAGGCATCGTGTACCTCTCGCATCAGATTTGCTGCCGTTGCATTGAGGAGTTCATTACACCCTTCCTGCTCTGCCCCCTGTGCATCTAGCCAGGCTTCCGCCGGGATCTCCAAGTTTTGTATCTGCGTACCTGTAGCACCATCGATCACCAGGATGCGCGCTTCCAATAATTGTTTGATCTCATCTGTGGTCGTTGCCAATATGTTGTCCTATCTTTTTTTGATCAGCTGCAGCAGTCTTGCCTGCATCTTCAGCCACAACTTCTGTTCAATAGCAGGGAAACCACCATAGACTTTCGCTCCCCGAAGTGACTTGGTAACCCCTGCTCGAGAGGCTATCGTAGCATGATCCCCTATCTCCAGATGCCCCGTAGCACCGCTCTGTCCGCCCATAGTCACACCGTTTCCCAGTCTGGTAGAGCCCGCCAGTGCCGTCTGGCAGACCAGCAGACAGTCTTCTCCCAGCTCACAGTTGTGTGAGACTTGTACCAGATTGTCTATCTTGGTACCTGCACCGATCCTGGTCACACCAAATGTAGCCCTGTCCACCGTACTGTTGGCACCGATCTCTACACGGTCTCCGATCTCTACCTCTCCATTTTGATAGAACTTGACATGCCTGCCCTCCGCATCTCTGACAAAGCCATAGCCGTCCGCACCGATCACCACGCCCGCGTGCAGGATGCAGGAGCTACCGATCTGACTGCCGTGATAAAGTGTAACATTGGGGTAGAGGATCGTATCGTTCCCTATCGTGACCCCATCTCCAAGTACACAGCCCGCCATGACTGAGACACGGTCACCCAGCGTAACATCTTTGCCGCAGATCACGCTTGCGTCTATCTGGCATGCCTCTCCGCACTGCGGTGCCGCATGTACAACAGAGAGCGGATACCGAAAAAGTCTGCTGATCCTCGCCATAGCCAAATAAGGCTGCTCCGTCAGCAGTGGGATCACGCCATCGGGGAGAGAGGAGAGATACTTTTTCGGTAGCAGTACAGCTGCTGCTTTGGTGGACTTGAGTGCCTGAATATAGCTGTCACTGTCCATAAAACTGAGCTGGGAAGCGGTCGCTTCAGAGAGGGTATGCAGACCGCTGATTTCGATATCATTGCCATCAAAATGGATAGTAAGACTTTTTGTAATTTCGGAGAGTTTGCAGGTCATTCAAGTCCTTATGCAGGGTGCGTAATTACGCACCAAAATAAATAATGGTGCGTGACTACACACCCTACCAATAGCCCCTATCTCTCGATAGCCACCACTCCACCACGAACGATTTCAATAGGACTGTAGCGTTTCGCTGCTTCGATAAAGTGCTTGACGCGTGCCGGCTCATCTGTCACCATACCGATCACCATCTTTTCTCCCACATTGGCAATACCACCATTGTAGGCCTGGCACAATACCTGAATATCACTCAGGCTCTCCTCGATAGGGAATTTGATCAATGCCAGCTCCTTTTCTACCATCTCCTCATGCTCAATGACTTTGAAGGTAGGGATAAGCTTATGCAGCTGCTTGGTGATCTGCTCTATCACTCTTTTGTTGCCCTTGGTGACGATAGTGATGCGTGACATATCTGTCTCCGGTATCGGTGCAACTGTCAAAGACTCTATATTATATCCCCTGGCCGCAAAAAGACCAGAGACACGAGCAAGTACCTGCGCCTCATTCAATACTACCACAGAAATAACTCTTCTAACTGCCTCCATTATTTCTCCTCCTTATGCTCTAATAGCATATTGTAGAGTGCGCCGCCAGAGGGCACCATTGGCAATACATTTTCCAGTCTGGCTATTGCCACATTCACAAAGGCCACTTTGTCCTGCGCTATGGCATCCTTGATGGCTGCATCAAACTCCTCTTTGGTCGTGACATCATAGCCGATGCCACCACAGGCCTCTGCAAGCATTTTCCAGTTAGGCTGATAGCTCAGATCCGTCTCGGAATAGCGCTTGTCGTAGAAGAAGGTCTGCCATTGGCGCACCATACCGAGAAAATGGTTATTCAAAATCACATTGATGACAGGTATCCTATGTTCTGCCGCAGTGACAAGCTCCTGCACATTCATCAGGATCGAGCCATCTCCAGTAATGTTGATCACCGTTTTTTCCGGTACCGCCTTTTTGGCGCCTATGGCCGCAGGGAAACCAAAGCCCATTGTCCCCAGGCCTCCCGAGTTGATCCACTGATTGGGTCTGTCAAAAGGATAGAACTGTGCTGCCCACATCTGATGCTGCCCCACATCAGAGGTAATGATCGCCTGCTCTCCGACCAGTTCACCCAGTCGCTCTATCGCCCACTGTGGCTTGATCACCTCATCGCTGTCATTGTAAAGCAGCGGGTGCAGCTCATCGTATCGTCCTAGGATATCTCTCCAGACCTGATAGCGTTCTGTACGGATCTCCTCTTTGAGCAGCGGAATCAGCTTCTCCACCACTGTTTTGATGTCACCAACGATCGGGTAATCCACATCCACCAGTTTGGCGATATTGGCAGGATCTATATCTACATGAATCACATCGGCATACTTGGCAAATTCGCTGAGCTTTCCTGTCACCCTGTCATCGAATCTGGCACCCAATGAGATAACCAGATCCGTCTCGCTCATTGCCATATTGGAGGCATAGTTGCCATGCATCCCCAACATCCCCAGCAGTAAGGGGTTTTTCGCGCCCATCACACCTCTAGACATCAGCGTCTCGACCGCCGGTATCTGCGTCATCCATGCTAGCTCCCTAACGATCTCAGCCGCACCACTCAGTACAGCACCACCACCAATATAGAGCAAGGGCTTTTTAGCTTCCAGTATCGCTTTGGCTGCTTTGTGTATCTGGCGATTGTTACCCTTGTAGTTGGGTTTGTAGCTGGGGAGGTTTACTTCGGAAGGATAGAAAAACTCCCCTATCTCGCCGGTAATGTCCTTGGGTACATCTACAAGCACAGGACCTGGTCGTCCGCTTCTGGCGATATAGAATGCCTCTTTTAGGACACGCGGAAGCTCTTCAAGTGTACGTACCAGATAGTTGTGCTTGGTACAGGAACGAGAGATACCTACCGCATCGATCTCCTGAAACCCATCCGTACCGATCAGCGAGAGAGGCACCTGTCCCGAGATCACCACTAGAGGGATAGAGTCTGTATATGCCGTAGCGATACCGGTGACCGCATTGGTAAATCCGGGACCGGAGGTGACCATCGCCACGCCCACTTCACCACTGGCCCTGGCATACCCGTCAGCCGCATGGACTGCTGCCTGCTCATGTCTGGTCAGGATATGCTCAAATTTATTCTGTTTATAGATTTCATCATAGACATTCATGATCGCACCACCGGGGTAGCCAAAAACCGTCTTGATACCCTCTGCGATAATCGCCTCACAAATCATCTGTGCGCCGCTCATTTTCATGACAGGAACTCCGTTCTGGGACGTATGTCCCAAATAAATTGTAATGTTATAGTGCAGGATTATAGCAAAAAATAATTAGACAAGGACTCTTTTGGTACAATACTTCAGAAAATGAGGAGTGCTCTTGTGAAATATATACAGATGGTTTTAGCGCTTTTTATCCTGCTTTTCTCAGGATGCAACAGTGACAGCGGAAACAGGCAAGCTCCCTATCTCATGGGACAAAAACAGAGCACAACTGCACCATCCAAACCGATCACCAAGATCGAGGAGCATATCGCCCTGACAGCGATGGAGGCCAAGCACCAGGAGACCCTCACCTCCATCGCTGCAGAGAAAGAGACTACACTCAAGCGGCTGGAGCTGGAAAAAAGCAAAAGTGCAGACCAAACCAGACAGAGGATCATCGCTTCAGAAAACCAACGTAAAATCGCTATCGAAAAAGAACGACAGCGCTCTGAGATCATTCTCGAGAAGGAGCGTTCCGCGCTGTATCAGCAGTATCTTATTGCCGGGGTGATCCTCTTCATGCTGCTTATTGGGCTCATCTATCTAATCCACCGACGCAACCAGCACCTCAAACTCAAACTCCATGAGGATGAGCTCCGCCACCAAGAGTATATGCTCTCCAGCAGACAGCACCATGAGCGTATCGGCAAAACGCTTGAAATACTGGCAGACCAGAGCACAGACAAGACACTCAAGGAGGGGCTAGTGAAACTCCTTGAATACCAAGGCATCAAAGACTCCCAGTAGCAACGCTTCAGCAGTCTATAGTGTATCCTGCTTCAGAAGTATAGTTTTTATCATATTGTCTGCACTGTGCGTTACGATAGCTGCTTTTCTATTCACCAACGCAGGTACCTTGTGTTGCAGCGTATATACCACAGAGAAGTATCTAAATTCCCTCAGGGAGGTTTTTAGATACTTTCCAAACTCTTTGTCTTTGGTGAAAGATGACTCTTTTAGATATTCCAGAGAGCGAGAAAAGGTTTCCATGTTTTTCTTCCAGTACTTATCTATGCTTGGATCCTCAACGCCCCATACCTTCATCATATAATTAGAGGAGAGTCTTTTGGATGAAACACCCATAAGTATTGCGGCATCCAATATGTTTTTATTTTTTATGCCGCTGCTCTTCAGAAGATAGTCCTTCATCTCATTGAGCTCCCTGATGGCTATGCGCAGTTTTTCATTGATATACACCGCATTGAGCTTCATAGTCCTCCTGTCTGTGAGCACAAGTACGCCATATAATGCTCTTCGAATCTTTCTCCAGGAGAGTCTCGTCTTCTCTATGCTTTTCTGCATTGTCTCATCTCTGTAGGTAGAGGAGAGGTTAATAAGCATCATGTCATAGGCAGTGATACTGTTTTTGAGCTTTTTCACAGGAGTATCATAGGTCACCCCTAGACCTATCAGAGAATATATCTCCAGCATATCTATCAGACTAGACATCTGCTCACCGATACTCAGAACCGACTTCAGGTTTGTCTGTTTTATACTTCCGGTACCAAATGCACTGGTCACACCAAGGCATGACAACACAAAAAGCACAACAGCTATTCTCAATTGCTTCATGATGCACCTCCCTATAGGCTTTCAATCAAATAGAGGAAATCCGACATCTTCGTCCATTCTCTGCTTTGTTTCATATATGCATTTTGCGATTCTATGATCTCTCTTAGCATCGGATTGTTTGCCATCTGCTTTATGAGCAACTGCTTTTTGGCTTTTCTCAGGGCATCCATGACACTGATAGGAAATGTCTTGATGACGATATTGGGGTACTCTTTTCTCATTTTGCGCCAAGCCCTCGCATGCATGTCATAAATCTGTATATACATATCATAAGCCGTAAGTTTCATTGCAGAGACAAGTATTTCTTTAAGGTCTTTGGGCAGTGTCTTGAATTTCTCCATATTTACCAAATACTGTAATTCAGTAGCCGGCTCATGCCATCCCGAATAATAATAGGGGGCAATTTTATGAAAGCCGAAACCAATATCCATGCCTGGTCCTACCCATTCCAGTGCGTCCAATGTACCATCAGAGAGTGCTTTTGAGAGCTTAGGGGGAGGAAGGTTGGTGACCTTTACCCCTAGTTTTGACATAACCTGGCCTGCAAAACCAGGTATTCTCATTTTCAATCCCTTGAGATCCTCGACAGAGTCAATCTCTTTTTTGAACCATCCTCCCATTTGATTGCCGGTATTTCCGCCAGGAAACGAGAGAAGACCATACTTTTTGTACAACTTTTGCATCAGTGCCATGCCGCCACCTTCATAGAACCAACCATACTGTTCGGGTGCAGTCATACCAAAGGGCATCGTGGTCAAAGGATTGAAAGCATTATCTTTTTTTGACCAGTAATAGGATGCGCTGTGTCCCATCTCATACTCTCCGCTCTTGACCATATCAAAGATACCAAAAGGTTTTTTGTGTTTATTGGATGCCACCACCTCTATTTTAAATCTGCCGTTTGACATTGCATCAACGAGTGCTGACAACTTACGGGGTGTATCTATAAACGGCTTCAGTGTCGACCCCCATGTTGTTGCCAACCTCCATGTATAGGCAGACTTCTCCTCTGCATGAATTGCAACAGTACAGGAAACAAATACCATCACAACACAAACCATCTTTGACCATTTCATGCTTTCTCCTTGTATTTTTAGTATGACAGGGCACTATAGTGTGACACAAAAAAATCCCAAGTATCATTAAGGATGACTTGCCAAATACTTTTCAGGATATATTCCCCCAATTGTGCCGAGAGCCCTGCAGGCACCTAACCCATACCGAGATCGAATGATCCCTGTGAGCACTCAAAAACCTTGAGCAAACTACTAAAAAGTCAGTATGTGTACCCTGCCACATTATAGCAGAAATATGTCAAAAAGTGTGTATTTTGTCTCAACCAAGAATTTTGGCAGTTGTCGCCTCATCAGTGCTCCTCTTTAAAGGAGAATCCGCCCTCACGCAGTGCCTGGCGTATCTCCTCCTGATGCTCTGCGCCCTTGGTCTCTATATCTACAGAGACATGGGCATCGCCAAACTCCAGATCTGTAGAGGTTCTGTCATAGCCGATCTGTACGATATTGGCACCTGTATTGATAAGGGTCTGCGTAAAGGCCTGCAGGGAGCCTGGCTTGTCCACAAGGATGACGACCAGCTTCATCTTTCTTGCTGATTTAACCAATCCTTTTTCGATAATGAGCGAGAGCATCGTTACATCGATGTTTCCTCCGCTCAGCACCACAGCGACTTTTGATCCTTTGGGCAGGTCAAGTTTGTCATGCAGCAAGGCAGCCACACCTACCGATCCGGCACCCTCTACTAGCAACTTTTGTTTCTCCAGCAAAAAAAGAATCGCATTGGCTATCTCGCCTTCACCTACCAGTTCCAGTTGATCCACATACTTGCGGAGATACGAGAGCGTCACAGGAGAGGTATCACGCACTGCGATACCGTCTGCTATCGTACGCACACTCCTGCTGTCAATGGGCGTGCCTGCGTCATAAGAGTGTTTCATCGCCGGTGCACCAGCAGATGCGATCCCGATGATCCGGATATCAGGCTTGATTGCTTTGGCAGCCACTGCGATCCCGGAGATCAATCCTCCGCCTCCGACTGGCGCAATGATGACATCCAGATCAGGTATCTCCTCTAGCATCTCTATCGCCACAGTTCCCTGCCCCGCCATCACTTTCTCGTCCTCGAAAGGGTGGACGAAACGCTTGTCCTTTTCCTTGCTGTAGGCGATAGCATGGGCATAAGCCTCATCATAGTTAGCCCCATGCAGGATCACTTCTGCACCCAGCTCACTCACCCCCACTACTTTGGTCAGTGGTGTGGAGTCCGGCATCACGATTGTCGCATCTATACCAAAATGTTTGGCAGAAAACGCTACTCCCTGTGCATGGTTGCCCGCAGAGGCTGCCACTACGCCTTTTTTGTCTCCGCCCTCTACTAGTATAGCGATCTTATTAAATGCTCCCCTGAGTTTAAATGCTCCGGTTCTCTGCAGGTTCTCTTTTTTGAGATATACCTCATATCCGCATTTGTCACTCAAGATAGGTGCATAGGAGATCGGGGTGCGGTGTGTTACTTCTGGGACACGCTTGTGAGCCTGTTCGACAGCTTCTAAATCCAGCATTAATTGTTTCCTCGATATGATAATGGCGACATTATATCACAAATAAGGAAAAAAGAATGGAATGTGAATTTCCCACGGTCAACAGCAATCAAGAAGAGATGAGAAAGATATTTGAAACCGTGCATACTATCGCTATACTGGGGCTCTCCCCCAATGAGACTAAGGCAAGCAACATGGTCGCAGCCTACCTGCAAAAGGCTGGCTATAAAATCATCCCTGTCTATCCCAAAGAGGAGACCATTCTCGGAGAAAAAGTCTACCGCTCTCTGGCAGAGATACCTTTTGAGGTCGATATGGTCGATATTTTTCGCAAACCGGCAGCCTTTGACGCCATAGCCGATGCCTGTATCGCACGAGGGGACATCAAAGTATTTTGGGGGCAGCTAGGACTGGTCAACAATGCCGCAGCCGAAAAAGCCAAAAATGCGGGCATGAAAGTCGTGCAAAATCACTGTAGCAAAATCGAACACCGCGCGCTATTTGGAGAAGGAAAATAAATACAGTTGAAGAGTATTAGGTACGGAATGACCGCACCTATAGTCAAGGTCTATTTGACCTCAGCGTCGATGACATCGTCTCTGTTTGACGGGACGCTTTCGGAGCAAAGCCCCTCTGAGCTGCGCTAACGCTGTGTTTGCTTCAGCAGCAGGCTCAATGACTGCGGTCTATTCGACCTCAGCGTCGATGACATCGTCATCTTCCGGTTTGGCTTTCGCCTGCTCTCCGCCTGCCTGCTGAGCGGCAGCGACCTGCTCTGCTAGCTTTTGGTTTTGTGCGTTCAGGGCATTGATCTTCTCCTCGATCTGCTCTTTGGTGGCGTTCTCATCTTTGAGTGTTGACTCTAGGGCTTCGATCGCCTTCTCTGCCTCTGCTTTGAGTCCTGCATCTACTTTGTCGCCTAGCTCAGTGAGGGTCTTTTTGGTTTGATGCACCAACGCATCTCCCTGGTTTTTGATCTCCACCAAGGCTCTTCTCTCTTCGTCTGCTGCTTTGTTGGCTTCGGCATCCTGTACCATCTTTTCGATCTCTTCGTCACTGAGTCCTGATGAACCGGTGATCTTGATTTCCTGTGATTTGCCAGTAGACTTGTCCTCAGCGCCTACGGTCAGGATACCATTGGCATCGATATCAAACGTCACTTCGATCTGTGGTACGCCTCTGGGCGCTGCCGGGATATCTCTGAGCTCGAACATACCCAGTGACTTGTTGTCCTTGGCAAACTCTCTCTCCCCCTGTACGACATGGATACTCACTGCAGGCTGATTGTCCTCTGCGGTGGAGAATACCTGTGATTTCTTCGCAGGTATCGTTGTGCCTTTTTCGATCACATGGGTAGTGACCCCGCCCAGTGTCTCGATACCCAGACTCAACGGTGTCACATCCAAGAGCAGCACATCTTTGACATCACCGACCAATACACCGCCTTGTATCGCAGCACCTGCAGCCACGACTTCATCGGGATTGACCGAATTGTTCAACTCTTTGCCGAAGAAAGTCTTGAGCTTCTCTTGTACCATGGGTACACGGGTAGAACCACCGACCATAATGACCTCTTTGATATCATTTTTGGCAAGACCTGACTCTTTGAGTACTTCACCCACCTTGACGATTGTTTTTTCGATCAGATCTTCTACCAAAGATTCAAATTTTGCGCGGGTCAGTTTGATCACCAAGTGCTTTGGCCCTGTGGCATCCGCAGTAATAAAGGGCAGGTTCACCTCTGTCTCCGTGGCTGTTGAGAGCTCTTTTTTGGCATTTTCTGCTGCCTCCTTGAGCCTCTGCAACGCCATGATATCCGCTTTGATATCAATGCCACTGGTGCTTTTGAAATCCTCTGCCAAAAAATCTACAACTTTGTTGTCAAAGTCATCTCCACCCAAGAAGGCGTCACCACCTGTAGCCAATACCTCTACCACACCATCACCGGTCTCCAGAATCGTGACATCAAAGGTACCGCCACCTAAGTCATAGACGGCAATGTTTTCACTGTCCTTCTTGTCCATACCGTAGGCCAATGCTGCCGAAGTAGGCTCGTTGATGATACGCAGTACGTTCAATCCTGCGATCGTACCCGCCTCTTTGGTCGCTTTTCTCTGCGCATCATTAAAGTATGCGGGCACGGTAATAACCGCATCTGTCACGGCACTACCAAGGTAGGATTCCGCATCCTCCTTGAGCTTCATCAGAATTTTTGCTGAGATCTCCTGAGGCGTATAGGTCTTGCCATCGATCTCGATCGCACAGGCACCACCCTTTTCGATCACATGGTAAGGCAGTCTCTCTTTGGCCTCTTTGGCTTTTTCTTCGCTGCACATCAGTCCCATGATACGCTTAATCGAATACACGGTCTTCTCTGGATTGGTAACCATCTGTCTCTTTGCTGCTTCACCCACCAGCACTTCGCCTTTGTCCGTAAAGGCTACGACTGAAGGGGTAGTGTTCTTTCCCTCTTTGTTGGCAATGATCTTTGCCTCACCGTTCTCATAGATAGCGACGGCTGAATTGGTAGTTCCTAAATCTATTCCTATTGGCTTGCTCATAATTCTCTCCTATTGTTTTATTGTTGGTATTATACTTGAACTTTAGTCCCCCGGATGCAACCTGGGTTGCATTGGGTTATTTAGCCGTACTGACCATGGCCGGTCTAATGACACGCTCTTTCATGGTGTAGCCCTTCTGCATCACCTGGACAATATGGTCTTTTTCGTGAGCATCGCTCTCTACCTGCATCAGCACCTGGTGATAGTTTGGATCGAACAGACCTTCATGCGTGACCTCCTCTACTCCATGCTTCTTGAGTACTGTGACTGTCTGATCAAAGGTCAGCTTCAATCCTTCTCTAAATTTTTCAATCGCCTGTTCACACTCATCCGCATCGATCTGCTCTGTAGAGACGATCGCGTTTTCCAGTGAATCCAGTACACCTAGCATATCTCTGGCAAATGCTTCATTGGAATAGGCCACTGCGGTCGCCTTCTCTTTTTCCAGTCTTTTTTTGCTGTTTTCGAAGTCTGCATGCACGCGAATATATTGGTCTTTATATTTCTGTGTTTCTGCCTGTGACTCCTCCAGCGCTGCTTGCAGCGCCTGCTCAGTATTTGGTATTTCTTGCTCTTCCGTCTCTTCTATCAAAGTCTCTTCTGTTTTTTCTATGTCACTCATATCTACTCCTTTGGTCGATAATAGGCATATCATACCATATTGAGTCTACTCTTGTCAAGTCATACTTGAGTCTATACTTATCAAGTATGACAATAATTGCACTATATTATGGATATTTTAGGGTAGACGCGGTACAAAAAGAGAATAAAGTTATGATAAAACAAGTGAAGATGGAGAATGAGGATATCTCAAGAGAAGAGAGTTCGATCGAAAGACCGAACAGAAGAGGGTTAGTTTCTAAGACCCAGTGCTTCTTTGATCGTATTGTATCTAGCAAAATCAGTATTTTTTAGATAACGCATCAATCTTCTTCTCTGTCCTACCAGCTTGAGTAGTCCCAGTCTTGAAGAGTGGTCTTTTTTATTGGTTTTCAAATGTTCTGTAAGATAGGTAATTCTTTCAGTAATAAGTGCGACCTGCACCTCTGTTGAGCCAGTATCGTTCTCACCGCGTCCGTATTTAGCGACAATCTCTTGTTTTTTCGCCTGATCTAAAGCCATAATGACCTCCTGATTGGTATTTTGTGACCGCAATCTTAGCATAATAAACTAAGAAGGATATAAAAACAGATAGCCAAGGGGGAAATAACATGAATTAGAGTAAAATACTCCTAAATATACAATAGTGTAACTACTTCAAAAGGGTGTTTATGTTACTTACCAGAGCCAGTGAATATGCCCTACTTTCCCTCGATGCTATACGAAAGTCCGACAAACCCGTAGGTGCCGAACAGCTCGCCATGGAACTCAATATTCCCAAAAGTTTTCTGGCGAAGATCCTGCAGAGTTTGGCAAAATCTGATATATTGGAATCCAGAAGAGGTGCGGCAGGAGGCTTCATACTCACCAGAGAGATCTCCCAGATCAGCGTCAACAGTATCATCTATGCAGCGGAGGGGAAATCCCCTGCAGTATTTAACTGCTTTGAACATGCAGACACCTGCCCCAATGGTGCAGTGGGTACCTGTGTCATTTCCCCTTTTCTTGCCAATTTTCAGAGAAAAATAGACAGTTTCCTGGATGGTCTCATGCTGAGCGACATCTTCTAGTCCCAACCTTACAAAGAAAGCAACTAAACCATGAAAAGACAACATCTTTACCATCTTTCTCATATCGACCTGGATGGATATGGCTGTCAATACCTGACAGCCAAACAGTTTTCTCGGGCGCATTTCTACAATGCCAACTATGGGCCAGAGGTCAGAGCCAGACTCGAAGAGATCATCGCGCAGATAGAGCGTGATCAGTATCTTGACAAAACACTCAATCCTCTTGTCCTTATTACCGACCTCAATCTCACCACTAAAGAGGGGCACTATATCCAGAGAGAGGCAGAGCGAATGGGCGCTTCGCTACAGCTACTGGATCACCATGCTACAGGTGCCAGTGCTGCCGAGAAATTTGACTGGTATCTGCTCGACACCAGCCGGTCTGCCACGCAGATCACCTATGATTGGCTCCAGACACATTATGCTTTTGATGCAGGCAGACAGTATCAGCAGATCGTCGGAGGAATCAATGCCGTTGATATCTGGCTGGACAAAGCGCCGCTTTTTGACTATGGCAAGGTAATGCTAGGCATGATATCCGGTGCCAGAGAGATCAATCGTGTGATGTTTCCAGCACAGGACAGGGCGTTCAAATTTTCCCTGATAGAGGCAGCAAGGGGGCGCATTGATGCCGAAGATGCACCCATCCTTCTCGATGATGAACTACACCAGATCAAAAAAAGTTTTTTCAGAGAGGCAGCAAACAATACCAAAGACAATCTCGTCGCTTTCTATGTAACCCGACTCCTCACTCAGCAGAAACAGCGTCTGGAGATCAGCTATATGGGCTACCGAGGAGTCTTGGGCTACAATGTCGGCAATGCCTCTATTATCGGAAATACTTTCCTGCTCGAAAACCCCGATATGGACTTCTATATGGATATCAACTACCGTGGCAACTTTTCACTGCGCAGCAACAATAAACTGGATGTCTCTCTCATGGCGGCAAAGGTCGGAAACGGCGGGGGACATCCCAATGCCAGCGGGGGAAAGATCAAAGAGTATAAAGACTCTTTTGTCTATGCGGAGGTACGCAAGTTCGTACAGAACTATATCCATCAAATGAGCATGGAAGATTAGCGCTCCCCAACAATACCATTAAGTGAAGAGAATATGCAGTAAGGGGATGCGGCTTCCGTCGCATCTCAGCGACTAAAGTCGCTGCCCCAAAAGTGCTTAGCTTAGTGGCAATGAGCCACTCTTAGATCCTCACCCTTGCTTCCAGTGCCCTGGAGAGCGACATGATATCTATATTTTCAAGTTCCACACCCGTGGGCACACCCTGCGCGATCTTAGTGAACACCACATCTGACTCCTCCAGTTTTTCTTCGATATAGAGTATCATGGTGTCTGTCGCAATACTGGGAGGGAACGCAAAGATCACCTCAGTGATCCCTTCTACGGCGTGCTTCAGATGCAAGGTATCCATATCTTCTAGTTTTGAGATCACATAATAGGTACCGTTAAACTCTCCACTCTCTTCGATAGAGAGAATATCTTTGGCACTCTGCACGATGCAGAGCTTACTACGGTCTCTGCTCTCGTCTGCACAGATGCCGCAGAGTTCATCTTCGCTCATATTATGGCAGTGCAGACATTTACGCACACTCTCAACCGCATCTTCAATGGCTTGTGCCAATTTCACACCGACAAACCCATTTTCTACAGCGATATGGTAGGCAAGTCGTACCGCTGTTTTTTTGCCAATACCAGGCAGCGCATGAAACGCCTCGACCAGATTTTCAAAAGAGGCGATCTTATGCTTCAAAATCCACTACCTTGGTATAGGCTGCAACTGTTTTGATAAAGGACACGACTTTTTGATGTTCAGGATGCCCTGCATAGAAGTCTAGGTCTTCCCTGTTTTCAAAATGGCTGATCAACACCATATCCATGGCACGCTCCTCCTGGGAAAAGTTCAGCCCTACTTTCATATTTTGCAGTCCTGGGACCAGATCAATCAGTTGCTCGACCTGCTCTTTTGCTTCGGCTATGAGCACCTCAGGGGTACCTTCCAGAAACTTAAACATCACGATATGCATCACCATAGAATTATCCTTTTTTTTGTTTGCCATTATATCAAAAAACTATGGTAAAATGCCGAAAATAATTCTAACACGAATGGAAATGCAATGACAGTTGATTATTATGAGATACTAGAGATAAGCAGGGACGCAGCCGGTGCGGAGATCAAAAAATCCTATCGCAAATTGGCAGTCAAGTACCATCCAGACAAAAATGCAGGGGACAAAGAAGCAGAAGAGCGATTCAAGCTGATCAACGAAGCCTATGACGTACTAGGAAAAGAGGAGAAGCGGCGCATCTATGACCAATACGGCAAAGAGGGGCTAGAGCGACAAGGTGCTGGGTTCCATGCCAACAGCATGGACGATATCATGGATGTATTCAATTCCATGTTTAGTGGAGGTTTCGGCGGTGGATTTGGTGGCCAAAGTCACAGAAGGGAACCCTCTGCCAAGTATGCCCTCGATTTTGAGATCACACTGGATCTCCCCTTCCACGAAGCGGTATTTGGCGTAGAAAAAGAGATCAATCTCAGCTATAAATCTCCCTGTGACGCCTGTCAGGGCACAGGAGCAAGAGAAGGGAAAATGCAGCCCTGCAGTTACTGTGAAGGGCGAGGCCAAGTAGTCATGAGACAGGGCTTTATGACCTTTGCACAGGAGTGCCCCAAATGCCAAGGGAGTGGCCAGATGGCACAAGAAGCATGTAGCTCCTGCAGCGCGACAGGATACACTACTCAGGAGCAGACAGTAAAATTTGCGATCCCAGCAGGCGTGGATACGGGAAACAGGCTACGTATGGCGGGCTATGGTAATGAAAATAAACTGGGTCAGAGAGGCGATCTCTACGTGACATTCAATGTAGAAGAGGATGAACATTTTGTGCGTGATGGCAATGACATCTATATTGTCGTACCTGTTTTCTTCACACAGTGTATTCTGGGAGAAACGATCACTATACCTTCTCTAGGCGGAGAACTGGAGCTACATCTCAAAGAAGGCACAAGAGACAAAGAACAATTTGTCTTCAAGGGTGAAGGTGTGGCAGATGTACACTCTGAACGCAAAGGTCGCCTTATCGCCCAGATAAAAATGATACTGCCCCACAAGATCAATGATGTGCAAAAAGAGCTACTGGAAAAAATACAAGAGAGTTATGGCGTAGAGAGTCGTCCGCATAAAAGTAATTTTGAAAGTACATTTGAGAGAATAAAGGGGTGGTTTAAGGG
>CAMZLC010000048.1 GCA_947311605.1 uncultured Sulfurovum sp. | reverse complement strand
TTGGAGTTGAGGATCGTACCGAAGCGTGCAGTATCCTCACCTCCCTCTCCTGAGTTGCTTTTGGCACCAATGGTATTCATCGCAGCAGCCAGACACTCATGGGCTTCCGGTGACATAGACCCCAGACTCATCGCAGCCGTGGAGAAGCGCTTGTAGATCGCTTCGATCGGCTCTACCTGGTCCAGCAGGATCTCTGCTCTATCCGAATGCAGCGCGTAGAAATCTCTGATAAATTTTTTATCTCTCTCATTGACCAGTGACTTGAAATGATTGTAGTCTGCCTTCTCTCCGGTCGTACCCAGTTTAATGATCGCATTGATCACGGCACGGGAGAAGTCATGGTATTCGGCATCTTTTTTGAAGCGATAGAAGCCGCCCTTTTCCAGAGGAAAAAATTTCCCGGAGGGGATACTCCCATAGGCCGCTTCGGCATAAGAGAGAAGCCGCTGCTCGATCTCCCTATAGCCCAAACCACAAAGTAGACCATGTGACCCCTCAAAACAGTCCGAAATAACCTCTTGACTCAATCCGATCACATCGAAGAGTCGTGCATTGCGATAGCTGACGATCGTCGAGATCCCCATCTTGGACATGATCTTCAGCAGTCCTGCACCCATAGCTCTTCTGAACTTTTTGAGTACCGGTCTCATCTCTACAGCTTCATCCTCTTTTTTAACAATAGTTTTGACAGTATAATAGAGAAGATAAGGGAAGACTGTCGTAGCGCCATAGCCAATCATACAGGCTGCAGAGTGCGGATCGAAGACCTCTCCGGTGACGGTCACAATATTGGTGAGGTTCCTTATCTCCTCATTCAGCAGTCTCTGAGAAAGTCGTCCCACCAACATGAGCATCGGCATCGCCGGTGCGATTTCGTGCATCTCTCTGTCATCCAGCACGATGACCCTGATGCCATTCTCTTTGACATCCACGATGATCTCATCGATCAACTGCTCCATGCTGCTTTTGAGATCGGCGGCGAATACCGTACTGTAGGTTTTATATCTATAGTCAAGGTCATAACGCTTGTTTCCCGGCGTACCAAACTCCTTGAGGAGCTGAAACTTCTCCCGTGACATAATGGGAGAGACAGTCTTGAGCCGCTTGGCATTGATCGCATCATCGCCGAGGATATTGCGTGTCTCACCAAAACCGGTATTGAGACTCATCACGATCTTTTCACGTATTGGGTCGATCGGTGGGTTGGTCACCTGTGCAAACTTCTGCTTGAAAAAGTCAGAAAAGTTCCGATGCTCTACCGAGAAGGCCGCCAGAGGCGTATCGTCTCCCATGGAGGCAGTCGTCTCTTTCCCCTCCTCCACCATCGGCTTGATCACCTCCTTGATCAGCTCCAGTGTATAGTTGAAGTAGCGCTGCTTCGCCTCCATCTCCTCCTTGGGCTGCTTGGGAAATACTGTATTCGAATCATGGGCATGTTCCTGCAGGTAGGTCATGTTTTGGTTGAGCCATTTCTCATAAGGATCCTTGTCCTTGAGATAGTTGTTGATATCTTCGTTGCTGAGCACCCTGCCGTATTTGAGATCGAGCCCCATCATCTCACCGGACTTGAGTCTGCCTCTCTCGAGTATCTCCTCTTCGGCCGTATCGATGACACCATATTCGGAACTGATCAGCAGCCTGTTGTCTCTGGTGATAATATATTTTGCCGGCCTCAGTCCGTTACGATCCAATACGCAGCCAATATATCTGCCGTCAGTCATACTCACTGCAGCCGGACCGTCCCAGGGCTCATAAGAGCTACTGACATATTCATAAAAGGCTTTGAGGTCGGGATCCATATGGGGAGCATTGTGCCAAGGTGCCGGGATCACCGATCTGGCTGCCTTGAAAAAGTCCATACCGTTCACATGCAAGAACTCCAAAAAGTTGTCCAGACTCGCAGAGTCACTCATGTCACTCTGGATAATGCGTGAGATCTTCTCCATCTCCTCTGCGCTGAAGACTTCACTTTTGAGCCCTTTTATCTTGGAGGCTACATTGAAACGGTTGGCCGCCACAGAGTTGATCTCGCCATTGTGTGCAAGCGCCCTAAAGGGCTGCGCCAGTCGCCATTCCGGTAAGGTATTGGTAGAGAAACGCTGGTGAAAGAGTGCAAACGAGACCTCGAAGTCCTCCTCTGCCATATCGGGATAAAACTCCTTGATATGGGTAGGCATGACCAGCCCCTTATAGGAGACCACCGAAGTAGAAAAGGACGGGATATAAAAAGACTTGTCTGCTTTGAGTGTATGCTCCACCTCTTTGCGCGTCAAATAGATCAACGCATTGAAACGCTCGACAGCTACCAGCGCATCTGGTGCCACGAAAAGCTGCGTGATTGTAGGTAGAGACACCAGAGCCTGCTCTCCTAGTGCCTCTTTGTCTACGGGTACCGTTCTTGTATAAAGCACTTTGAGATCATTGCGTCTGCAGGCGGTTTTGATCACATCCAGATCGCTCTCGTGATGCGAAAACACCATAGCAACAGCATAACGCTCAGGTAGCACCACCCCTTCTTCCTGGGCTACTTTTTGAAAGAATTTTCGGGGAATAGAGAGCAGCAACCCAGAGCCGTCTCCGGTCTTTCCGTCTGCAGCGATCGCGCCTCTGTGCATCATGCGAGAGAG
The DNA here is from genome assembly GCA_947311605.1 of uncultured Sulfurovum sp. Taxonomy (GTDB): domain Bacteria; phylum Campylobacterota; class Campylobacteria; order Campylobacterales; family Sulfurovaceae; genus JAAXPZ01. Next base: position 118 of record CAMZLC010000048.1, on the reverse strand, counting down.
TGAAGTGACTGCATCTTCCAGGTTTTTATGGGTGGGTATATTGTCGATAGAGGCGAGCAAACCAAACCCGCAGTTATCCTTGAATGAGGTAAAAAGATCTTTCATGAGCAACCTTGAT
>CAMZLC010000047.1 GCA_947311605.1 uncultured Sulfurovum sp. | reverse complement strand
CGTCAGACACTGCGTATCGCTATCCCCAGGGTACTCAATATCTATTCGGTAGCCCCTTTCCTCAGAGCCTACCTGGAGGTTTTGGGTGTACCAGGCACCCAGATACACTTCTCGGGTGTGACCAACGAAGAGATGTATCTGGAGGGTGCCAAGTATGGTTCAGTCGATGCCTGTTATCCCGCCAAGGTAGCACAATCCCATGTCTATAGCCTGCTTTTTGACAAACGCAGGTATGACTATCTCTGGTTCCCTTCTGTTCGGACACTTTCAGGGTTTATTGCTGATCCGCAGGCAGAGACCTCCTGTCCGATCGTGGCAGGTACGCCCAGGGTGGTCTACTCGGCTTTTGTCAAGGAGCAGGATCTGTTTGCCAAGGCGGGTGTAACCTATATGGATGATACGCTCTCCTTCGATACGCCCAAGCTGCTCAAGAAAGAGCTTTTTGCGACCTGGGGAGAGCGGCTGCGTATCACCCGTGATGAGAACGACTGGGCAGTGGAACAGGCAACAGAAGCACTCACGCAGAGTGAGGCAGCACTGGCAGCAGAGGGTAGAGAGATACTGGAGAGGGCAGAAAGAGAGGGAGAGATGGTGATTCTACTCCTGGGACGCCCCTACCACTCGGATCCGGGGATCAACCATGAGGTGCTTTCAGAGTTTCAGGCACTGGGCTACAAGAGCATACCCATACGTGCGATCCCCAAGGAGAGAGCCTATCTGATGCGCTATTTTGGAGAGGATATAGAGGCGGGGTATATTCGGAGTTTGTTCGATATCAGCGATGTCTGGCCGGAAAACTATTCGGTCAACTCTGCCCAAAAGGTCTGGGCAGCTAAATTTGCCGCCCGCCACCCCAATGTGGCCGTGGTAGATCTGAGTTCTTTCAAGTGCGGACACGATGCGCCTACCTATGCGATCATAGACAAGATACTGGGTGCTAGCCGCACCCCCCACCTGACCCTGCATGATATCGATGCCAACAAGCCTGGAGGCTCGATCAAGATCCGTGTACGCACCTTCGCCTATGCACTGGAGCAGTACGCCAAAGCGTTGCAGGGGAAAACGGAGAGAGAGATGCCGGTGCAACAATCCCGAGAAAAGGAGGCAGTATGAGCCACCATTGTAACAGTATCAAGCCCACAGAGAGTAACGGAAGCCTCTCCTTTGCCAATCAAAAACCCAGACAGTGGCGAGAGAAGATCGACAAACGTTTCACGCCCAAGGATGTGACAGAATCGACGATCCTGTTTGGAGGGATGACGATTTTGCAGGACAGGCTGGTCATGGCGTCACTCACACACAAGGACAAACGCTATATCGCGCTTCCCAATCCGGATTTTGATGCCTTCCGTACCGGCAAAGCCTATGGCAATCGCGGGCAGTGCAATCCGACCTATTTCACCGTAGGAAACCTGGTCAAGTATCTGCAAAAACTCCAGGAAGAAAAAGGGATGAGTAGCGAGGAGATCGTAGCCAAGTATGTCTATGTGACTGCCAATGGCTGTGGCCCCTGCCGTTTCGGGATGTATATTACAGAGTATCGTAAGGCGCTGAGGGATGCGGGATTTGAGGGCTTTAGGCTCTTTAGTTTCGAGCACAACAGGGTGAGTGATACCGAGGGAGGAGCACATACACTGAGTTTCCCTCCCTCCTTTTTCATCAAGCCGCTCAAAGCAGTGATGATCGGAGATATCCTGAATATTCTGACCCATCAGATGCGACCCTATGAACTGGAGCCAGGAAGCACGGACAAAGCGATAGAGCAGTGCTATGATATCGTAGCGGATGCCTTTGAGCAGAAACGTTCTTTGCTACCAGCACTGCGAAAATGCCGCAAGGTACTCCAGAGCGTGAAGTTGGATCGTCTACAGGTCAAACCAAAGGTGCTCATCATGGGTGAGTTCTGGGCTGCGATGACAGAGGGGGACGGCAACTATAATCTGCATAAATTTCTGGAGAGTGAGGGGGCAGAGTGTATGCCTCAGCCGATCATGAACCGCCTACTGTTGAGTATCTGGGAGGGCGGTTATTTCTTTGATAAGAAGCGTGATTTTGAAGAGGAGGATGCTTCCGGCATAGACTTTGGCAGCATGAAGGTCAAGCTCTCTCTGGCGCTTGTCAAGCGCATCTTCAAGGGCTATTTTACACTCTATGCGAGGCTACTTGGGTTGCGAGGCTACACGCTGCCGGATATCGAGAAGCTGGCTGCTCTGGGCAAGCAGTATTTCCCTCTGGATGTCGATGGCGGAGAGGGGCACATGGAGGTGTCGCACCTGATCGAGAGTATCGAGGAGAAGCTGGCACATCTGGTGATCTCTGTCAAACCCTTTGGCTGCATGCCCTCTTCCTCGGTCTCAGACGGGATACAGTCTCTGGTCGTCAGCCGCTACCCTTCTGCCAATTTTCTGAGCATTGAAACCTCAGGGGAGGGGGCTGCCAATTTCTACTCCAGAGTTCAGATGGCACTCTACAAAGCCAAACAGGCAGCCAAAGAGGAGACCCAATCCCTGCCTACCCCGGCAGAGATCCCTGCCAAAGTACAGGACTACAGCTATGTGCCGCCAAGCAAAAAAACAGGCACAGCCGCCAAGATACTGGAGTGCTTGACAAAATAATACAAAAGTGTTATTATCCTTTTTCATTCGGTGGGGAGTCAGGTGTATGAATGTTTACTCTGTGAGTCAACATTGTAACACCAGACCCCTATATAATATGGGGGTGACTTGGTTTCGACTGGAGTAGTCGGGGCTATGTGCATGTCGGACTGAGCAATTCCGTTACACGGCTCACACGCATTTAAACGCAAACAACACAGATTATCGTCCAGCTCTCGCAGTAGCGTAGAGTCATTAACCCCGCGCAAGCGGAGGACTGCTCTGCCGGTGAGTGTCATCTTAGCCGGATTTTTGAGTATCACAATCTGATGACTATGCCTTGAGGAAGCTATGCCTCATGGTGAGAATCCTAGCTGGTCTGGCGTAGTTTTGGGTGTTGAACCAAACCAGACGAGACCAATCAACACCGACTAAGCATGTAGAGTCATAGTCCTATCTATTTTAGGACAGGGGTTCAATTCCCCTCACCTCCACCATTCCACAAAATCATACAATCCAATATAATCTATCTTAAAGCCCCTACACACCGTAAATAAGCTATGTTTATAGTCTAACCCGATACAATAAATTACAGCACAAACCAAGAATAATAGGGGGTACTGTTGGGGGTATTTGACTTTTTACCCCCCCTATTCTAAGAAAAAATACCCCCTAAATACCCCCTAAAGTAGAGGTAAAGCATGGCTATAGCGACAACACAGCTAACTGATAAGAAGATAAAGAGTGCCAAAGCAAAAGAAAAAAAGTACAAGCTTTATGATGGCGGAGGGCTTTTTTTACAAGTAAACCCCAACGGTTCTAAGTTATGGCGTTTGAAGTATCGTATCAATAATAAAGATAAAGAGTATGCTATAGGCACACTAGAGTTTTTTTCTCTCTCTGAAGCTAGAGAACAAAGAGCGATACTTAGAAAACTAGTGAAGCAAGGCATAGACCTAAACGAAAAAAAGAAAGCAGATAAACAAAAGAGTAAAGAGGTAGAAGAGAAGAAAGAAAATACCTTTTTTACTATCTCTCAAAAGTGGTTAAAAAGTTATGAGAGTGAAGTATCTGAAAATTATCATGCCAAACTAGGTAAAGCACTGGAGAACTACACTTATAAAAAGTTTGATAAAGTCTACATCAAAGAGAAGCCTATAGCTGAGGTGACACGTAAAGACATTATAGCCGTACTGGAGACACTTAGAGCCAAAGGCTTACAAGAGACAGCCAAACGTACAGCCATGATACTCAATAAAGTTTGGAAGTTTGCAGTTACTCACGAATATGTACCTCATAACATCATTTCAGATATTGACATGCCTATAGTGTTGGGCAAACGCGAAAAAAAGAGCTACCCTACTTTCACCAAAGAAAAAGACATAAAAGGACTGCTGCTAAACATAGACGACTATCAAGGTGACTACTCAACCAAAATGGCTTTAAAGGTTTTACCCTATGTGTTTGTGAGGAGTTATAACATACGTCATATGGAATGGGAGGAGATAGACTTTAAGGCTAAAGAGTGGGTGATACCTGCTGAGAAGATGAAGACTAAGACCGAGTTTATCTTACCCTTACCTCATCAAGTCATAGACATACTAAAAGAGCTTGAAGTAAACGCCCTAAGTGGTGTGTATGTGTTCCCCAGTAGGACTTACAAAGACAGACCCCTAAGCGATAACACTCTCATATCTGCACTTAGAAGAATGGGCTACACCAAAGAGGAGTTTGTGCCTCATGGTTTTAGAGCGATGTTCTCGACCATAGCAAACGAAAAAGCCAACGAAGAGGACGGACACAGCTACACGGCTGAGGTAGTAGAAGCACTACTAGCACATAAAGAGCCAAACAAGGTAAAGAGTGCCTATAACCGTTCTGAGTATAGAGAACCTATGAGAGGACTTATGCAGTGGTACGCTGATTATTTGGAGGGGGTGAAGCGTGGATAATGAAACTTTTGTAGAAACATTTAAACGGATATTAGCTAATCATGAACCTAGCAACCTTTTTAATTATGGGTATATTTATGGGGATATTTTCCCAAAAAGTTTTGAATTGATGGAAATATATTTTGATAAATTAAATACTACAGAGCTAACAAATAGAGAAATTTTTATAGCAGATGAACTATTCCCAGCGATGCTTAAGTATTCTAGTAATGACCTGACAACGATTATAAATGAAAGAAATAAACATATTAGACCTACAGAGAAAAAAGCCGAGGTAGAGAAGAATATTAAAATTATTAAAAACTTTGAAGACATGATATATAAATATCTTGATGGTAAAAAAGTAGAAGATACTATTTTTATTGAAGATAAAGAAGAGCTAGAAAAAGTTATGCCTAATCGTCCAGATTTTGAAGTAACACTTATGATAGAGAATGGAAAAAAACAAAATGCGATAGGTCAACTTTTAGAAACTTCTAAAAAGCTAAAGACAGAATTGGAAACAAAGAAGTATTATTATTTTCAAAGTGATAAGTTTTACCCCGATGTATTAATTTCTAAAGAAGAAATTGGAAGAGTGCTAACCCAATATGCTAAAGACGAAAACCTAAAAGGTTACACTATGGAGATTAAACAATTTAAAGATAATCTGTAATCTAAACCACCGTAACATATTTTTTGGTGTTACGGTGGTTTGATTATTGTCCCTACAATACCATACAATACACCCATAAGCTTATATACCAACACACTAAAAAAGGTTAAAGATATGGAAACACAAACCCCACACAAGCAAAATTTCAGAGCTAAAGAAGCAGCAGAATACTTAGGTATCGCAGTCTCCACAGTATGGCTATATGCAAAGCAAGGGCGACTAAGCCCAGTGAAGTTGTCACCACGTATCACGGTATTTAAAAAGAATGATTTAGACAATCTCACAGCAGTAGTCTAACATGGGAGCGATGCAGCGAACCAAGGGAGCTACTGCAGAGCGTACTTTAGTCAATCTCTTCAAAGAGCATGGCTTTACTGATGCAACGCGAAACCACGCTCAAACAGCCGTGGGAGGTTTTGACATCATAGGCGTTGGTAACTTTGCCATAGAGGTTAAAAACCATAAGAAGCTCAATATCAACGCATG
>CAMZLC010000046.1 GCA_947311605.1 uncultured Sulfurovum sp. | reverse complement strand
TATTATAATTAAAGCTTTGTGTTTCATTTTTTCTGCTTTCTTACATAGGGTGTTGTCCCATGACAACACCAAATATTTGATATGCCACTATATTATTTCATCCATAGAAAAAGGTGTTGTAAGGGTACAACACCCTACGGAAATATTGCATACACAGCCATCTAAGCTGGTCATCCAATCAAGGAATCTATAAAATTAAGGGATATGCTTAGAGACTAAGCAGGAAAAAATACAGAAGGAGAGCAGAAAATCTTTGGGTGATGTGTGCGGTGTGTGAAAATGCTTTCATGTTGCTCTCCTTTTGTTGGTTGACAGAAGTGTAGTAGAAAAAATGCTTTTTGTCAATGCATCACGATATAGCGGCGCATCTTCTTTATCAGAGCAAAGTCTATCTCGCCCTTTATCACCTCTTTCATATCGTCGGTCACGACCCCTCCGCTGGGCGAGTAGATCGCCGAAGAGCTTGCCATGGTCTCTTTGGTGCTGTTGGCAACGACGACATAGCACTGGTTCATGATCGCCAGTGCCTGCGACAGTACTTCGAGATGTTTTTTACGCGGCAGCCCCCATTGTGACGGCAGGAGAATAATATCTGCGCCCTCAAGCTGCCTCCAGAGCGCCTTGAAGCGAAGTTCAAAGCAGACCATCAGTCCGTATTTCACCCCCTCTATCTCAAAAATCCTGATCTCCTCCTGCCGACCGGGCAGCAGATGCCTGTCCTCTTCTCCCAATGCAAACAATTTGTGCTTGGACTGGCGGTGCACGACTTTGTGTCTGTGGATCACCACTGCGTCGTTGCTGTAACCCTTCTCGGCTTTTGTCAACAGTGTCAACACGACGATCTGTCTGTCGACCGCTTCACAGATCTGCACCAGTGCCTTCCGGGAAAAGTCCACCGCCTCCTCCATATGTGTATAGTCATAATCCGTCAAGCAAACCTCCGGTGCTACGATCAGCTTGCTGTTTGCCTGCTCCCGGATAGACTGCAACAGTCTCTCTAGGTTTTTCTCATAACGGGGATGATTCCGCATCTGCAGTGCTGTTGCAGTGAATTTCTGGGGTTTAGACATCTGTCTCTCCTCCTCTCTTTGGCTACATTTTACACTTTTTTGCTAAACTTCATCCATGAAAACCATAGAAAAACCCATTGACATACATGAGATAGAAAAACTACTGGAGATTATCCAGCCTGCACCACTGCTGAGAATAGGACATTTCAGCGATGGGGGAACTGCTCTGTCCGGCTGTCTCGATCTGTTTTGCAGAGAGCACAAGTATGAATACCTGCTCAACTGTACTACAGAAGCCTATGCACAGACCATCCAGACAGCAGGAAGGCTCTCGGATGCATCCACGGTCAAATATTTTCCGCCTGGAAGAGCCAACTACATGCAGCACGGCAGATTCTACGATTATCTCTTCGTCTCTGCTGATATCTCGGCAGATGCACGTGCCTCATTTCTCCAAAAGGCGCACAGGGTGATCAAAAATGCCGGACTGATCCTGATCTTTCTGCCCAAAGAGGAGAGGGAAGCCCTCGACATTTGGAAGAGACTGTTGGAAGAGCACTATTTTGTGGCGACAAGCGATATCCTGCTAGATGAAAATTGGCGGGTCGTTATCTCAAAAAAAATGCATGGATGGGGTGGATAAGACGGGCAGTCTGCCGGTGGTTGGTTGGAGGGGAGTGTAGGCAGACTACCCTGTAGAGAGCCCCGAACTTGGAGGCTGTCCAATTTAGAGTGAAATAGGTCTTTATTGGCTCTCTAAGACGTACTATATCAGAGAAATGTGAACCGATTGTGAATGAGATCGATTGTCACTGGCAGGAGATACACTCCATACTGCGATCTTCTACCGTGTCGTCATCCGCCAGGGCTTCCGGTGACTGGCTTCTCAGGTAGTAGGTGGACTTGAGGCCGAACTTCCACGCCTCCATATAGATATCGTTGAGATACTTTCCACTGACCTTGTCCAGTGTGATAAAGATATTGAGCGACTGCCCCTGATCGATCCACTTCTGGCGGATCGCTCCGGCTCGGATGAGTAGCCGCTGATCCAGCTCATAGCTGGGGGTATAGTAGCTCCAGTTGGCGGCAGAGAGGTTGGGGACAACTACAGGAATATGTCCTGAGAGGTTCTCTTCATACCACTTGCGCTTGTAAACCGGCTCGATCGCCTGCGTGGTGCCTGTCAATATAGAGATAGAGCTGGTCGGTGCGATCGCCATCAGGTAGCCGTTGCGCATGCCGTCTGCCTTGACCTTCTCTTTGAGCGCTGCCCAGTCATGGGTATACCCAAAAAGCCCCCCTCTGTCAACCAGTTTACACGCCTCCGGGTTTGCCTTATCGATAGGGAAGATACCCCTAGACCAGTCCGAGCCTTCAAAGGTAGGGTATTTTCCCTTCTCCAGCGCCAGATCGCTGGAGGCTCTGATCGCATAGTAGCTGACTGATTCCATGATCTCATCAACCTTTTCGAAATGCTCGGCACTTCCCCATTCGATCCTGGCCTCTGCCAGCATCTGTGCCTCCCCCATCACGCCCAGCCCAATAGAACGGCTCTTCTCATTGGTCTCTTTGACCTTGGCAAGAGGATAGAAGTTGAGATCGATCACGTTGTCAAGCATTCTGATAGCTGTAGGCACGACTCTTGCAATATCCTCTGCTGTATGTATCTTGGAAAGGTTGACAGAGGCAAGGTTGCATACTGCCGTATCTCCTGCCACTCTCTCTTTGTCCACCATCCATACCTGCTTGCCCTGTAAACTGTCAAGAGCCGTGATCTTTTTGGCGGGCTTGGTCATGCCATTGTCCACCGTGATCCTCTCCTCCTCTTCAAATACCTCAATCGTGCGGTCGTCATAGGTTACTCGGATCTTGTAAGAGTCTGGTCCTGTATTTTGAAAGATCTCCGTACAGAGGTTGGAGCTTCGTATCATCCCCGTATGTCGGTTGGGATTGGCTCTGTTTGCAGCGTCTTTGAATGCTAGAAAAGGGTTGCCTGTCTCGAAGTAGCTTCGCAGAATCTCCTTCCAGAGCCCTTTGGCAGAGATCACCTCTTTGGTGATCCCCTCTTTTTGTTCCAGTACTTCGTAACACTCCTTAAAAGCATCTCCGTGCAGATCGATCAGCTCTCTCACCTCAAAAGGGTCGAAAAGTGTCCACATGGCATCCTCTTCTACACGCTCCATAAAGAGGTCATTGAGCCACATCGCAGGGAAAAGGTCATGCGCACGGCGGCGCTCTTCACCAGAATTTTTCTTGAGATCCAAAAAGTCCCGGATATCAATATGCCAAGGCTCCAGATAGACAGCGATCGCTCCCTTGCGTGTGCCGAGCTGATCGACAGCGATAGCCACATCATTGGCGATCTTGAGAAAAGGCACGATCCCTCCGGCTGCATGCTTGTGTCCATCGATGAAGGAGCCCATACCGCGTACTTGCGTCCAGTCCCAGCCGATACCACCGCCAAACTTACTCAGCAGCGCCATCTCTTTGTAGGCATCGAAGATCCCCTCGATATTGTCAGGTGTGGAGCCGATATAGCAGGAGCTGAGCTGATGTCGTGGTGTTCTGGCATTGGAAAGCGTAGGCGTGGCGGCCATGACCTCAAATTTGCTCAGAATGTCATAGAATTTTTTGGCCCAGGTCTGGCAGTCAAACTCATTTTGCGCCAGAAACATCGCCACACCCATAAAAAGATGCTGGGGAAGCTCTATGGGGGATCCGCTCTTGTCCTTGATCAGGTATCTGTCATAAAGTGTTTTAACCCCCAGATAGGTGAACTGCATATCTCTTTCGGGCTGGATATAGACATTGAGGTCATCGAGGTCAAATTTCTCTTTCAGCCCCAAAAGAATACGCCCTTCTCTTTCACCTCGCTCGAAATACTCTTGCAGGTGAATGTAACCGGAGAAGCCGGAGACTTTATGGTAAATATCATAGAGAAAGAGGCGTGAAGCGACAAATGTCCAATTGGGACTGGTGATATCTATCTTGTCTACCGCTGTTTTGATCAGTGTCTGCTGTATCTCTTCCGAGGTAATCATGTCCTGAAAGTGTATCTTCGCATCTACTTCCAGCTCACTCTGACTGACCCCTTCCAGACCTTCTACGGCAGCGGAAGTATATTTTTGTATCTTTGTAACATCCAGTGTTTCTACTCTGCCGCTTCGTTTTACTACTCTTGTCATTGATTGCCCCCAACATAAATTCTGCAGGGTAAATATATTTCCCTGCCTAAAAAGATAAAGATTTTACTAAAGTTTTGCTTGATTTTTTGTTAAAAAAGAAGGGCTTTTGGCGCATTGGTTTTATAATTTTTAATTATAAAACCAATGCTGTCGTCCTCATGGGAATCAGAGCGGGAGTGGCGCAGAAACTAGCGCTTAAATACCCGTGAAAAGATCTTATCTACATTTTTTGTGTAGTAGTCAAAATTGAAACATTCCCTGATCTGATCTTCCGAAAGTGATTGTCTCAGTTCCTCATCACCAAGAAGATACTGGAGATAGAGAGACTCTCCTTTTTCATTGGTGGTGGGCTTGCCCTGCTGTATCTCTTCCCATACTTTCATAGCATTTCGCTGCACGATTCTATAGGCATCTTCACGGCTGACACCTGCTTTGGGGAGCTCCAATAGTACACGCTGAGAAAAGACTAAACCACCGGTAAGATTGAGGTTTCTCATCATATTTTCAGGCATAACAGTGAGATTGGCAATCACATTGTTCATACGGTGCAGCATAAAGTCACTGGTGATAAAGGCATCGGGCAGCCAGAATCGTTCTGTCGAAGAGTGGGAGATGTCCCGCTCATGCCAGAGCGCGACATTTTCCATTGCCGGTGCGGCATAAGCCCTGATCATACGAGCCAATCCTGTGATATTTTCAGTCAAGATAGGGTTTCTTTTGTGTGGCATCGCAGAAGAGCCCTTCTGTCCTTTGGCAAAAAACTCCTCGCACTCGTACACCTCTGTACGCTGCCAGTGCCTAACTTGCACTGCAAACTTCTCTATGGTGGATGCCAAAAGTGCCAAAGAGGTTGCCAGCCTCGCATATCTGTCTCTCTGGATCACCTGGTTAGAGGCAGGCGCGGGCTGCAGTCCCAGCTCCTCCATCGCATACTCCTCAAGCTCCAAAGGCGCATGGGCAAAATTCCCCATCGCGCCAGAGATCTGACCTACTGCGATCACCTCCATGGTCTGCTCCAGATTTTTCAAGTGCCGTGCCATCTCATCATACCAGACTGCAAGTACTAGACCAAAGGTAATGGGCTCCCCGTGAATACCATGGCTGCGGCCCACCATCAGGGTCATTTTATGCTCCATGGCTCTTATTTTGATCGATTCCATCATCATTTTTACATCGGCGACAATGATTTCCAGTGACGCTTTCATCTGAAGTGCCACAGCAGAATCCACTGTATCCGAAGAGGTCATGCCATAATGAAACCAGCGACTCTCTTCACCAAGGCTCTCAGAAACTGAGGTGGTAAAGGCAATAAGATCATGGCGTGTCACTGCTTCTATCTCATCGATCCGCTCGACAGAAAATGCAGCATTGTCTACGATCTTTTGCGCATCCTCATCGGGGATAAGCCCTAGTCTGTTCCATGCTTTGACCACGGCGATCTCTATATCCAACCATGCTTGGTACTTGGCCTGCATTGTCCAGTTTTTTGCCATCTCTTCTCGTGAATACCTCTCTATCATTCCAAACCTTTTCACCATATATTTTTGCTATTATTCTACCAAAAATGCAGTTACAAAGGGGTGAAAATGCCATTCGTCAAAGAGAAGTATCATGTGAGCACTCCCACCCCTGCCTTTCTTTTTGTGATGCAGCACTTCCACTATACCCAGGGGCAGGCACAGAGACTTTTGGGCAAAGGAAGGCTCCTTGTCAATGGTAAATCTCTTGAGAACTCTGGGGCACTGATTCAGGGTGACATTGAGATCGTCTATTTCCAACCAAGATCCAGAGGCCGTGCCGTGCTCTTTCAAACACCGGACTTTATGATCTTTGAGAAGCCTTCGGGTATACTGGTACACCCCAATACTATGGCGACAGAATACTCCATGCTCGATGAGATACGCGCACTTTCAGGAGAGCATGCCAATGCCGTGCATCGCATAGACATGGAAACTTCCGGGTTATTGCTGGCAAGCAAACACAAGGATGCCGAACGCTTTTTAAAAAATGCCTTTGAGATAAAAACCATACGCAAAAGCTATCTGGCCTGGGTAGAAGGAGCGCTAACGGAGTGTTTTACCGTGGAAGCGCCTCTCCTCAAAAGCAATGACTACAGCCAATGCAAACACAAGGTCACCGTGGATGACAGAGGCAAATCTGCCCACACTGACTTCGTGCCCCTCGAATATCACGCAGGGAGAGATACCACGCTGGTGGCATGTTATCCTACTACTGGGCGTACCCATCAGATCAGAGTCCATTTGTTTCACATGAAACATCCTATTTTGGGTGACCCTATTTACGGCAGCACTTTTGAAACCAGCGATGCCTATCTCGAAGGCAGACTTTCTGCTAAAAACAGACTGACTGAAACGGGTGCGAGCCGCCTGATGCTTCATGCACACACATTGGCATTTCGTTATGGAGCAGACTATTTTATCGAGAGTCAAATAGATTTTAAACAAGAGATGGAAAATATCTGCCCCAAGGTAAAGCGTAGCTTTAACACTGCGTCAACACAATAGCGAGCATGTTTCACGTGAAACATGGTCTAATCCTCGCTCCTCACTGCCATAATGAAACCGATCACGCCCGCCAACACTACCCCAATAATGATCGTATAGAGCACAGCGTCCATTGTCGTCATACTGCCTCTCCTCTCTCTTGTTCTCTGAGCTGTCCGCAGGCGGCAGAGATATCCAGACCTTTGGATTCTCTGATCGTGCAGAGCAAGCCCCTCTTCACAAGATATTCCTGAAATGCCACCATATCCTTCTCTTCCGGTCTTTCAAATTCTGTACCTCCATAGGGGTTAAAATAGATCAGGTTTACTTTTGCCTTGATGCCGTCAAGCAAGCTGAGAAGTTTTTTGGCAGCAGTGATATCATCATTGACATTTCTGATGACAAGATACTCGAACATCACCCGCTTTCTGCTGTTGACAGGAAAAGCATTGACCGCATCAATGATCGACTGAATGTTGTAGGCTTTGTTGATGGGCATCAGCGTTTCTCTGAGCGCATCATCTACCGCATGCAGGGAGATGGCTAGATTGATACCCAGATCCATCTCTCCAAGCTTTTTGATCTTGCTGCTGAGCCCTGAGGTGGAAATGGTCTGACGATGCGTGGCAATTGCCATACCTTCCTCGTCAGCAAAGATCTGCACCGATTTTGCTACAGCGGACAGATTGTCAAGCGGCTCGCCCATCCCCATGAAGACTAGATTGACACGGCGGTTGGCATCGATGCCATTGTCCATCTTGACCTGGCGTACCTGCTCCACAATCTCCCCCGCACTCAAATCTCTCATGAAGCCGCCCTTTGCAGTCAAACAAAAGGCGCACCCTACCTTGCACCCTACCTGAGAGGAGATGCAGACCGTATAGCGCTCCTGATGCTTTACAGAGCCATCTTCATGATACTCCTTGTCCCGCATCAACAACAGTACCACTTCAACTGTATGCCCATCATGCAGTTCAAAGAGATACTTTCTGCTTCCATCGATACTATCCTGCACCATCAGTATTTTTAATGGCATGAGTGTAAACGCTTCACTCAGCTGCTCTCGCATCTGCTGGGGAAGATTTTTCATCTGTTCAAAGTGCTCTACATATTTATGATACACCCACGAATAGATCTGTTTGGCTCGGAATGAAGGCGTGATCATCCTAGAGAGCTCTTCTTTGGTATAGTCTTGCAATATCTTTTTTGTCTGCATTTTTGTCTCTTTTATTACTTTATATTTTGGGAAGCCATATATTTATCCAACAGCCTCATTGCTTCTTCGTGATTTTTGAGAAAATCCTTATGCGCGTCCGCATCACAATAGTTTGTCACACAAAAAATCCCTCTAACGGAGATACCAAACC
>CAMZLC010000045.1 GCA_947311605.1 uncultured Sulfurovum sp. | reverse complement strand
TATCCGTATCGACGACAAATCCTCCACCTTCAACACGGATCTGCAAGAGGCGATAGAGCTGGGGCATATGCTGGACTTCAGTCTCTTCATCGTCAAAGGTGCTCTGGAACGAAGAGAGAGCCGGGGCGCACATTACCGTGATGATCATACGGAACGCGATGACACACATTTCCTCAAACATACCTTTGCGACACTCAAAGATGACTACAGCGTTGCGCTGGAATATGCTGATGTGGTATTGGGTCACTTTGAACCCGAAGCCAGAACATACTAAGGAGCCTTGAATGATTCACAGTGAAGAAGAAGTAATCCAAGAGGCCAAACGCCTCAATGCAGAGGAGCATATGACTGACTTTGCCCATCCAGTCAATGTTAAGCTCAAGACATTCAGATTTAATGCGGAGACAGACTATCTCCCCTACTATAAAACCTATGAAATGACCGTCACCAAAGATGAGCTGGTACTGGATCTGCTCAACCGTATCAAATGGGAGCACGACGGCTCTTTTTCTTATCGCCGATCCTGCCGACACGGTATCTGCGGTGCCTGCGCCATCAAGGTCAACGGCAAAGCCGTACTCGCCTGCAAGGAGAATGCCCAGGGTCTCATCAAGCTCTTTGGTGAAGAGCTTGTCATCGAGCCACAGAGTCAAAAGCGTGCAGTGAAGGATATGATCATTGACAAGGGAGATTTCTGGCAGAAACATGCCGATGTCAAGCCTTTTGTGGTGGCGGATGTCGATCCTCACCCCAGCACGGAGACCCTGATCTCCCCAGAGCGCAATGAGAAATTTCTGGAGTCTGACTACTGTATCCAGTGTGGTGCCTGTCACTACTCCTGCCCTGCTCTCGAGGTCAACGAGGACTATCTCGGTCCTGCGGCACTGGTATCTGCTTATCGGTTCAGCATCGATCCCAGAGACAGTGCCACTGAAGAGAGACTGGAGCTGACCTCTGAGCTGGGTATCGGTGTCTGGGACTGTGTCAAATGCAACGAATGCGTCGAAGCCTGCCCCAAAGAGCTCAACCCTCTGGAGAAGATCACCAAGCTGCACAATATGCAGTTTGAGCAGGGAGTTGCCAAGCGCAATGTTGCCACCAAGCATGCCGAAGGCTTCGTGCGATCGATCAGAAAATACGGCTATCTGGACGAAGCGGACATCGTACTCTATTCAGAAGGCTATCTGGGCATGTACAAGCACCTGGGCACGGCAGCCAAGATGATGAAAGCGGGTAAAATACACTGGCACTCCGGCGTACCATTTATCGATTCGGTGCCCAAGATCAAAAATCTGGATGAAGTCCAGAAGCTCATTGAAATTTCAATGACCAACACACTGTAAGGAGAAAAGATGAGCCAACTACATTATGCACTATTTACAGGATGTACGGCAAAACAGTCTACACCTGAATTACTCTCGTCTACGCTTGCAGTAGCGGAGAAACTGGGGATCAAGATCACGATATTGGAAGAGGCATCCTGCTGTGGTGCCAGCCACCTGCAGGATTTTGACGAGTTTCTGGCGCATGTACTCAATGCACGCAATATCTGTTATGCAGAAAAGCTGGGATTGACCATGATCACGATCTGCAACACCTGCCAGCTAAACTCGCAGATGACCAAACATGCACTCGATACTGATCCCAAACTCAAAGCCAGAGTCAACGAGAAGCTGGCAGAAGTGGGGCTGGAATACAGAGGGACATCCGAGATCAAGCATTTTCTCTACACCCTGATCGATGATTATGGTCTGGACAAGATCAAAGAAAAAGTACAGGTGCCATTGAGCCATCTCAATATCGCTCCCTTCTATGGTTGCCACAACATTCGTCCTTCTGAGTTGCACGCAGAGTCCAATAATCATGAAAACCCCTACAACCCTACATCGCTCGACAGCTTGATCGGTGCACTCGAAGGAAAACCTGTGGAGTACGAGAGCAAAAACAAGTGCTGTGGCTTCCATGTAGAGCTGCAGGCCAACCATGCCTCAGAGGTTCTCTCCGGCAATGCCCTGCTCGATGCTATGGACAACAACGCGGATGTCATGGTCACCCCCTGCCCTCTCTGCCATCTCAAGATGGATACCTATCAGCCCAGCATCTCCAAGGTCATGGGCAGGGATGTGGAGCTGCCGGTACTGCATATGCCACAGATGGTGGCACTAGCTCTAGGCTGCAGTGAAAAAGAGATAGGGCTGAACTTCCACGTCCAAAAGGCAAAACAGCTTTATTTATCCAAAAAAGGATAGAAAATGAAAACAATATTAGCAATCTATATTGCAAGTTGTATCGCAAGTGCAGGAGAGATACAGGCGACGATAGATAATATTGGGGAGCTTAAGGGAAAACTTTATGTAGGTCTATATAACAAAAAAGATGGTTACGGAGACACAGAAAGATACTTCAAGAAACACATAAAGGATGCCACAAGAGGGCAAATTAGTGTTAGCTTTAAAAATATTCCAAATGGCGTTTATGCCGTCGCGGTTTTTCAGGATAAAAACGGAAACAAAAGACTAGACACGAATATTTTAGGTCTCCCGAAAGAGCCATATGGTTTTAGTGAAAATATCTTTCATTCCCTCAGGGCAACAACATTCGACGAAGCAAAATTTACTCTTGATAGTACCAAGAAAATTATTTTGCATCTGAAGAATTAATTATGAAACATATCGCAATCATAGGAGCAGGGCTTGGAGGGTTGACAGCTGGTGCCCTCTTGGCAAAAAATGGATATAAAGTGACCTTACTGGAGCAACACAATAGAGTAGGTGGTTCTGCAACAACGTTTAAAAGAGGTGATTTTACTTGTGAGGTGGGACTACACGAGATGGATGGTACGTATACTAGCCCTGCTGTAGTGGATGTTTTTGAGAAATTGGGAGTCTATAATAATGTAACGTTTGTAGAGCCTGATGAATTTTTTAAAATCTATAGTGCGAACGGCTCATTTACTATGCCTAATGGCGTAGAGAAAGTACAATCGGCACTCATGAGTAGATTTCCTGAAGAGTCAAGTGCTATAGAGAGCTACTTAAAAACAGTAGAAGCACTTTCTATCAATCTAAATAAACTAACCAAAGCCTCTTGGTATCACTATGCACTCTTCCCGTTTATATTTTGGAATATTATAAAATACAGAACCAAAAGTACCCAAGAAGTCATGGATAAAATGTTTAAGAGTGACGCACTAAAACTTATACTCAATAGCAACATAGGTTACTACAACGACTCGGCCTCTACGCTTAGTTTTATTATGCACGCTGTTGGTCAAGACTCTTACTTTAGGGGTGGAGGTTGGTTCATTAAAGGTGGTAGTCAGAAACTTAGTGACTATTTGGCATCTATCATTGTAGACCATGGTGGAGAGGTGATTACCAAAGCCAATGTTATCGCGTGCAATGAAGGGACAATTGAATACATAAAGAAAAAAGAGCATTTCACAATAGAATGCGACAAGGTTATATCCAATATTTCCCCAGAGCAAACATATAAGCTCTATGATATACATTACACAGAAAGTAAGGAGATAGGCAACTCCTTGCTTACAGTCTATTTGGGCTTTCGTAAAAGTCTAAAAAGTGTCTATGGTAAAGGGGCGTATTCAAACTTCATTTTCGATAGTGCTACATCACTAAAAGATATAGATACAAACATAAGTAAAGATGCACTAGAAAAGGAGTTTATTTTTGTAGATTATTCCCAAATAGATTCTGGCTTGGCACCTGAAGGTAAATCTTTTGGTGCAGTTTGTTTTATAGATAATTTTGAAGCGTGGGATAGTTTAGACAAAGAAGCATACAAGGAAAAAAAAGAGAAACTCATAAAGAGTGTATTGCAAAAATTAGAGCTTCACTATCCTAAAATATCAGAGTTAGTGGAGTATGCAGAGGCGGGTACTGCAAAAACAGTACAAAGATACATCAAAACACCCCAAGGCACGGCGTATGGGTTCAAGCCATCTCCAAAGCAGTTTTTTAGAATCCCTCAGGTCAAATCGAAAAGAGTCGATCATTTGTATTTTGTAGGACAATGGGTCATTGCTGGTGGTTTTAGTCCTGCTATTATAAGTGGCGAGCTATGTTATCGTGAGATAATCAAGCATTAAATTTTTCGGTTTTGCGCTAAATCCACAGCTCCTTCTGTAGTTTGGCATAGATCTTTTCCGCCATTTTTCTATATCCTGCAGCATTAGGGTGGATCTGATCACTTTTTAGTGTAGGTTGCGAGAGTATCTCTGTCAGCATGCCAGACAGTAGCGGTACCCCTGTTTCATTAGCAACCTCCTCATAAAGCGGCAGCGCAGAGAGCCCAAAGAGTCCCAGATTGGGCACAGAGACCAGGAGGACTGCGATCCCCCTGCGCTTGGCCATGATGATCATTTGTTTGAGATTCTCTTTTAACTCTGTCATGGGAAGCTTTTGGAGGATATCGTTGCCGCCAAAGCAGAGGATTATCAGCGTGATCTCTCCATCATCAAGCAGCCCGGGCAGTCTTCTACGTCCCTCACCCGAAGTCTCACCATTGATGCCCGCATTGACAACCTCTCTGCCTGTTTTTCGGGCAAGTATAGAAGGGTAACTCTCATCTATAGTTGCACCATACCCATAGGTGAGGCTGTCTCCAAAAGCCAGTATTCTCTGATTTTTTTGTAGTCGCATCTTCTCTGATCCTATCTTGACTGGGTTAAATACCGTGTAGAGTACAGCAATACCCAGCATGGCCAATATATACTTCATCTAGCTGATATCTACCACCACTTCACCCTGCTGCACATCAAACACCACATGACTACCCTCGATGACCTTGTCCTCTAGGATAAGCTCTGCCAATCGGTCTTCGACCACCTCATAGAGTGCTCTTTTGAGCGGTCGTGCACCATACACCGGATCAAACCCTGCCTCAGCTATATAGGCTTTGGCGGCAGGACTCAGGCTGATATGGATATCACGCTCAGAGAGCTTCTTCTGAATATCTTTGAAGAGAATATCCACGATCTTGGTGATCGCATCCATATCCAGCGGATTGAAGATCACGATATCGTCCAGACGGTTCAGAAACTCAGGCTTGAAGGCTTTTCTGAGCTCATCATTGACCGCCTTTCTTCTGTCTTCGGGATCACGAAACTCCATGATCTTGTCAGAGGCGATATTGGAGGTCATGATAATGATGGTATTTTTGAAATCCACCGTGACCCCTTTATTGTCCGTCAATCGCCCGTCGTCCAGTACCTGCAGCAAAGTATTAAATACATCTGGGTGTGCTTTTTCTATCTCATCGAAAAGCACCACCGAATAGGGCTTGCGTCTGACAGCCTCAGTGAGCTGTCCACCCTCTTCGTAACCGACATACCCTGGAGGCGCACCGACCAGACGGCTGGCAGCATGTTTCTCCATATACTCGGACATATCGATACGGATGAGTGACTTCTCCGAGTCAAACAGGAATTTCGCCAGCGTCTTGGCGACCTGG
>CAMZLC010000044.1 GCA_947311605.1 uncultured Sulfurovum sp. | reverse complement strand
TGAATTCCAAAAAACTGCCAAGGAGAGAAGAATGCTCTACGAGATCGCCAGACTGAAAAAACACTTTGTTGTCTGCTACCACAATGAATTTACCGCCCAGGTCACCAAGCAGCTCAGAGCCAACCATATTCCCTTTGTGGTGGTAGATCCCAGAGAAGATATGGAAGAGATCGCCAAACAATACCGCTATCCCTATTTTGTTTCGGCAGAACCCCATACAGAAGAGGGCATTCTCAAATCCTATCTCTCCTCTGCCAAGGGTGTCATCACGCTGGCGGACAATGTGGCCGACAACATCGCCGTCGTTGCCTCCGCAAGGCTCTACGAGCAGGAGATAGGCAGGCACGCATACCTCATCATCTCCAATGCCAAGAATAACGAGGATGCCCAAAAGCTCTCCAAACTCGGGGCCGACAGTGCCGTCACTGCCACCAACCTCATGGCAAAACGGATCAATGCCATCGCCATCCGTCCAGAGATGGAAAACATGCTCGAAGAGTTCCTCTATCGCAGTGACACACCACTGGACATGGAGGAGGTCAAGGTTTCCAAGGTTAGCTGGCTCGTGCTCAAAAAGCTCAAGGATACCAAACTGCGTACCACAGCCAATGTGACCATTATCGGCATCACCCCCAAAGAGGGACAGTTTATCCCCATGCCCAAAGGCGACACCATCATCATGCCCAAAAGCAAACTGATCATCATCGGCACCAGCGAAGGCATACGCAAAGCCAAAGCTATTATCAAGATGCATGAAAAACCCAAGGAGCTTGGCTATGTATAACATCACCTCACTGGAGAAGGGGCTGGAGAATGTCCCTGGATTTTATTGCGGTGCTGTCAATGTCGGTATGCGACCCGATGCCTCCCAAGGGGATGTGGCCTTTATCCGCAGTGAGGTGCCTTGCGATATCGCAGCTGTTTTTACGCGCAATCGGTTTCAGGCCGCGCCCATCAAGCACTTTCAGCGCTACCCCAAAGACTTTCAGACAGACTTTGTCTTGATGAATGCCAAAAATGCCAATGCCATGACCGGAGAAAAGGGTATCCAGGATATCGATACCCTTTTCTCACACCTTGCTACCAGGCTTTCAGTACAACACCCCGTCATGTCTTCCACCGGTGTCATTGGCTACCGTCTTCCTGTGGAGCAGATCGTAACAGCCTTTGAAAAACTGGATTTTGATGCCTCTGATTCCGATCAAACCGCCAGAGCGATCATGACCACTGATCAATTCAAAAAAGAGTCTGCTCTCAAGGTCACACTGGAGGATGGTAGCAGCTTCAGACTGGCAGCCATCTGCAAGGGTGCAGGCATGATCAACCCCGCCATGGCGACCATGCTCTGCTTCATCATCACAGATGCAGCAATTCCCAAAGAGGATATGAGCGGCCTGCTTGCATTGGGTGCAGAGGCATCATTCAACCGTATCTCTGTGGATGGTGACACCTCTACCAACGACACCGTCATGCTTCTCTCCAATAAGCAGAGTGGCATCTATCACAAAGAGGCCTTTTCCGAGGCACTCAACAAAGTCATGTTTACGCTGGCGATGATGATTCTCAAAGATGGCGAAGGTGCCAGTAAACTTGTAGCCTTTGAGGTCACAGGGGCGGCAAGCGATGCAGATGCCCAAAAGATCAGTACCGCACTGAGCAATTCTCTTCTGGTCAAAACCGCTCTCTTTGGCGAAGATCCCAACTGGGGACGTATCGCTTCTACCATAGGTGCAAGCGGCGCAGTCTGCGACGAGGAGAAGCTGCGCATCTACTATGATGATCTCCTAATCTATGCTCCAGCACAGAGAGAGTTGGATAAAGCGAGAGAAGCACAGGCATTTGAGATCATGAAACAAGATCACTTTACTGTCACCTGTGATCTGGGTCTTGGTGAGGGTGTCTACACCTCCTATGGCTGCGACTTGAGCTATGACTATGTGAAGATCAATGCCGAATACAGAACCTGACCTTAACCGCAAAAAAGCTATAATAATGCACGATTAAAAACAGACAGGAGAAACCTATGTTGGCAGAATACAGAGACGAAATACATGACCTGAAAATGCAAAATGCGCATTTTGCAAAGATCTTCGAAAAACACAATGAGCTTGACCAAAAGGCCACTGATACAGATGAGGGCAGACTGCACCTCAGCGACATGGAGTTAGAAACCATTAAAAAAGAGAAGCTGCTTCTCAAGGACGAGGCGCTCAAGATGATCCTTGAGTACCGTAAGAGTAAAGAGAGCTAAGTCCTCCTGCCGGGGCATTATGCCCCCTCCCCTACCTCATACACCCTCCATCCATTCTCCTCCATATATTTTTTTGCTTTGCTGCACAGTGGCGCCTTGATCAAGATATGCTTTTTTTTGATCTTGGTATCCATCCATACTTCTGTCTTGGTATGAAACCCCATCAAGTCACCTGCCTCTTTTCTCAATATTCTACTTTTTTTTTCAACAAAAAGTACAAGATGGTAGTAGTGTGACGGATCTACTCCCAGATAGATCTCTATCTTCTTTCTGCTGCCTAGTGCTTTGGGGGAGATCGGTACGAGACTCTTGAAAAGGAGCTGTTTTTCTTTGAAGTATTCTACGATTTTTTTCATGCCAAATTATACCCAGTTATTGTCGTACCAATCAATGATATTGTAAGGGGTGGTAGCGGTTGACCGTATCTGCCAGTGCCTGCTGCTCTATATGGGTATAGATCTGTGTCGTGATCAGCGAACTATGCCCCAGCAACTCCTGTACGACACGCAGATCAGCCCCTCCGATGATCAGAGAGGAGGCAAAAGAGTGGCGAAGCACATGGGGCGAGACCCCCAGATATTTCTTGACGATCTTATAGGCAGAGACACGACTCAGCACGCCGCCTCTGTAATTCAGCCAGAGATGGCTGCTTCTCAGATCCGAAGCCTCCAGATATGCTTCCAGTGCTGTGATCGCCACAGGTGCCAAGGGCACCATGCGCTCCTTCTCTCCTTTGGCATAGCGGATCTTGAGCCAAGCATCCAAAATGTCATTGCGCCTGGCAGAAAGTGCCTCAGAGACACGACACCCACTGGCATAGAGAAAAAGGATCAATGCATAGTCTCTCTTGCCTGCCAGCGTGCTTCTATCGATCAATGCAAGTCCCTGCATAATCTCCTCTGGACTCAGGTATTTTGGGAGGTTTTGGGGGAGTTTCGCCATAGGGATCTTGAATGTTTTATGGGAAAAGTCATGGCTGTGGCAAAAATGGTAAAAGGCATTAATGGCAGAGAGTTTTCGATTGAGTGTACGCTTGTTCTCAAAGCTTGCAAGAAATCGTAGGATGTCCTCGTTTTCAATAGAGAGAAGCGGCTTATTCAGTTGGATCTCAAACTGCCTCATGTCAGACAAATAGGAAGATACCGTCTGCTTGTCCAGGGCCTTGGTCACCCCGATATACTCCTCAAATGCAGCAAGCAGGTCATGATGCATAGAGGATGGCTTGTCTCTATTTTGTCTCTATCGTATAGTGCTTCAGCAGTCTTGCGATACTGGCGACAGGAGAGTTTTCCGCCACCAGTGACAATTTCTGTTTTGCGATCTCTTTCTTGCCGTTTTTGAGTGCCTCATAGGCTTCCTCTACCAATGCAAGCTCTTGATAATAGACAGAATCTGTGACTTTGGAGGCCAATACGCCGGCATGGTACCTGCTCGCATCTGCAATGATACTGTCGCTGGTTCCCGCCAAGACTTTTAGCGCCTTCTCGTCACGCTTTTCAATCGCCTGCATATAGCTAAACAGGGTATAGAGCTTGGGGTTTTTCTCCTCAAGGACTTTGCGTGCGGCAGCATTGTCTGGCTGTGTCTGAAGGGTCAAAAGTGCCTCGTTGGCCTGCTGGAGCTGGCTGTCTCGATAGGCTGCCAAGCCTGCTCTGCCGCCAAAGAAAAGTATCAACGCGATCGCTGCGCCCCAGAGTTTGTACTTATGTTTTTTATAGAATCTTTCCAGATGAAAAGCACTCTCCAGTATCTTCTCATCCCCGCTCAATGCCTCTTTGACAAGACCTGCCTGATCTTTTAGACTCACTATAGTCTCCTTGTGTGCTATGTTAGTTTGGCATTATATCCAAGTTAAGCCCAAAATATGCATGAGAGATCACTCATTTTCTACAACTCCACAATGGTGGCTCCCAAATTCCCGGGCACTCTATAAAACTTCTGTATCTTGGGGTGTTCCCGTAGATACTCGGTCACCAGTTTTGCCAAAATACCGCTGCCTGTGCCATGAATGATCTCTACTTCATTCAAACCATTGACCAGCGCATCCGAGAGAAACTTGTCCACCTTCACGATCGCCTCATCACCGAACATCCCCAGCAGCTTGATCGACAGAGAGGCTCCGCTTTTCTCCACGACAGTAGCCACTTGAGGCAGTTTTGGCTTTTTCTTTGGCATCGTTTCTGTACTTTTTTTGAGAGCGGCTAACGGCACCCTCATCTTCAATCCACCCACCATGATCGTTGCCTCTTTTGCTTTGATAGAGAGCAGTTCGCCGCGATGGGATCGATACTTCACCCTGTCACCGACCTGGAGTGTGCTGGGTGCTGCTTCAGGCTCTTTTTTGGCTTTTTCCTTATATTTGTGTGCTTCATTCAGCAACCTTCTGCCATCTGATGACTCCTTGGTTTTGAGTGCCTGCTGTGCTCTTTTGGTGGCGGCATTATACCTGTTTTCCAGTGTGGCCAGTGCTTTGCGCTGCTCCTCCTGCATCTTCTCCTCCAGTGTCTCTAGGTGTCTCTGTTTTTTCTGAAGTTTTTGCTCCTGCGTCTCTACCTCAAGGATCTTGCGCCGCATTTCACGCTCTAGGGTTGTGGACTTCTCTATCAGCTCTCCCAGCCTCTCTTTGTCCTCCCCATAGAAGGCTTTTGCTTTTTCTACCACCAATGGAGAGATGCCATACCGTTCTGCTGTCTCAAAGGCATAACTCTTGCCGATGCTTCCTTGCAAAAAAGTATAGGTAGGCAGCCGCTTCTCTTCATCATACAGAGCGGCGATCAGCTCCACCTCTTCGTCTGCTGCCATCAGCGAGGCCAGCCTCTTGTGATGGGTGGTCACCACAAAGGTATTGCCTCTGCGTTTCAGCGCCTCAAGCAGCACCTTGAACAGTGCAGCTGCCTCATCCGCATCGGTACCCAGCTCTATCTCATCTACACCGATGAGCGCGTCTTTTTTCCTAAACATTCTGGAGAACTCCAACATCCTTCCCGCAAATGTAGAGATATCATTTTTGACAGACTGGGGGTCATCAATGATCGCCTCTATCTGTTTGTACTTGCCGATCTTCGTCTTGGAGGCGTTGCACCTGAACGGGAGAAGATACTTGCTCATATAGACAGCTGAAAGTATCGATTTGAGCAGCATCGTCTTGCCGCCTGCATTGACACCGGTGATCAGCATGATCGGCTTGTCCAGTGTGATGCTCACAGGGATCGGGTCTTCGATAGCCGGATGCGCAAATGCTTCCAGCACCACCCCCTTCTCTTTTGACGGCAATACAAAAACATAGTCATAGGCTTTGGCAAACTGTACTCTCGCCTGATAGTGATCGAAACGGTCATACTCTCTGTCGATATAGTGCAAAAAACGCTCCCAGCGATGAAAAACCTCGGAAAACTGTTTGCAGTATCGCCACACGATCTCCTCTTTGCGGCTTTGTAATGTCTCTGCCTGACGCTTGAGCGAAGCGATCTGATGGGGTACGACATAAAAGAACCCACTGCTGCTGCGTCCCACCACGGTTGCCTTGATCGCTTGGTTAAATCCTCCCCGCACCAGCAGCGTCTCTTCTCCATTTTGAAAATGCACCTGCGTGTCGACCAGAAAATCTGTCAGTGCCGCTGCATGTGTCAGCTTGTACAGTGCTTCCTTGATAGTGCGTCTGTTCTGCTGAAGCGCACGGTTGATATCGGCAAGCTCTGGCTCACGAGAGGGGTTGATCTCGCCCTCCTCCGTAAAATAGCCCAGTACATTGCGTATCTCATCCTGCACCTCTATCCCATGTATCCAGCCAGAGAGCGGTTCTGGCAGGGTCAGCGTCTTCAGGCGGTTGAAATACTGGATGATCTGCACAAAGGCATAGAGCTCCTCAAGCGAAAGCACTGCCTGTTTGCGTAAGCGTGCCAGAGAGGACTCCAGTACAGGCAGCTCTGGAGGAAGGGGAAAAAGAAGGGATTCGAGTGCCTTGATATAACGGTAGTGCTGATGGGTATCCCCCTCCATCGCCACAGCTTTGGGGCGCGAGAGAAAATGTTCGAAGCGCTGAAGATAGCCTTCTAGATCTAGTTTTTGGATGATGTGTTGCGCTCCGCCTTCCATCCTCTGGCCTTAGCCTTCTCCTCTGATCTGATAGGTAATATCTCCTGCACCAAATGCCACGATCAGATTGTGGCCATACTCTCTGATCACATGACCGTCTCGCAGCACCTTGACTACGCCATCCTCTTTGGTCACATAGTCTGCCATGAGGAGCTTGTATCTGCTGAATGCTCCTTTGAGATCAATCTCAACCTTTATCTCTCCTGCTGCCCAGATAGGCAGAATTACCAGCTCATCAGTCCCTTCAAAACAGGAGACAAATCCTTCCAGGTTATCCATCGTTCTACTGTATTTATGTGGTTGCCAGATCACCTGAATCTGGGTGAATCCTCGCATCTTCGCGTAGGTCTTGAGTGCCTCCATGGTCGCCTTGATCTCTGTAGGGTGGTGTCCATAGTCATCGATCACCACACACCCCTCTCTGTTTTGGATCACATCGAAACGTTTTTTGATCCCCTTGTAGTACAAAAGGTTTGTCCGAATATCCTCCAGCGGCTCACCCAGCTCCAGTGCTGCCAAGACAGCCAAAGCGGCATCCAGTGCAATATGGTACCCAAATCCAAATACCTCAAATACCCCATACTCCAGAAGCCTAAAGCGTGTATACGGCTCACCCTCTACCAATACAAAGGAGAGCTCTTTGATCGCTTTGGAAGGATAGAGTCTGATCGCCTCACTGTCAAGAGAAGCCAGAAAATCATCCTCGGCATTGATCACGCGTACCTTCGCAAGCGAGAGAAAGTTTCGATAGGCCGTGTAAAACCGCTTTTCATCATACCCATAGTACTCCATATGCTCGGGCTCTACATTGGTCACTACGGCCAAATAGGGGTTGCTATTGAGGAAGCTTTCATCACTCTCATCTGCCTCAAACACCACTTTGTCATTCTCGAAATGTCGCACATTGGAGCCAAACTCCTTGCTGATCGCACCGATCAGTGCATTGCTCTCAGGCAGGATGGCGGCCAGCATGGCAGAAGTGGTGCTTTTGCCGTGGGCGCCCCCTACGGCATACACTTCTTTACCTTTCAAGATAAAGCGTAGTGCCTCCTTGCGCGAGAGCAGGGTGATCCCGCGCTCCTTGGCGCGCTTATACTCCAGATTGGTCGGCCTGACTGCTGCCGAGTAGATCACGGTATCTACGCCCTCTACGGCATCTGGATGATGGGGGATGGTGATCTTGGCATGAAAATTGGTCGCCAGATCATTGGTGATCTCGGTCTGTTTGATATCGCTGCCTGAGATCATATGCCCTTCATTGGCAAGAAACTTCGCCAGTGCCGACAGCCCTATACCGCCGATCCCTATAAAATGTATCTTCATCTTCTTTTATCCTTGTTGCCTGAGGTGTTACAGGAACATCCTCTCGTTATGGCGTTTTTTCAAGCACCTTCAGCTCCTCTTTCCCCTGTTTGACATGCTCCGCCCACATCGCCAGCAGCATATCTGTAGGCTGAGCGAACTCCGTGATAAAACAGGAGAGAGGATCCTGGGGATCGAGACCGCTCACATCGGCGATCTCATCAATAAAAGGCTCAAATGCTTTGCCACTCATGACTGCGCAGGCGTGCACCATCATTGCTTCCTGGAGCATTTCGACGGTGAACATATGGTAGAGTACCAAAAAGATCTCTTTGGCACCCTTCTGGTCATTTTCGCTATAACGCTGGATACCGTGCTCATAGATCGCTCTGGCCGTCGCAAAATCCTCAGGGTCTGTCATCTCAAATTTTCTGGGCTCCGTCAAGTAGGTTGACAGTCTGTCAAACGCCGTATTGACAATGAAGGTAAAGATCCCATTGATCTCCTCCTCCTCTGCCTCTATCGCCAACTTGGCATCCAGCACCTGATATCCTTTGGCGATAGAGCCTTCCTCTTGCATCTCTTTTTCAAGCCTCTCAAGATTTTCCAAAAATTCCGGATCTTTCTTCAACGCCTCTATATCTACTGTCTCTTCATTCATGATTGCCCCCGTGTGATATCACCTGTGCTTCTGCGCAGTGCAGCGACCCGCTCCAGCGCTTCTCGTGTCAATGTCTCCTCATAGACCAGTGCCAGTCGTACATATCCCTCTCCTGCGCCCTCTCTTCCCAAAAAAGCACCGGGGAGCACTTTGAGATTATACTCTCGGTACAACGCCTGGGTAAATGCCAAGGCATCTGCGACCTCCAACCAGATATAAAAGGTAGCCTGAGGTGCTTCTATGCCCAATACCTCTTGGGCTACGGCAAAGTTCCGTAGGTATTTCTGCCTGAACTGATCCACATGTGCCTGATCTGCCCATGCAGCAGCAGCCGCATACTGCAGAGGCAGAGGAGAGGCGCAGCCCACATAGGTACGGTAGGTCATATAGCCTGCCAGTATCTCCGCATCTCCTGCGATAAAGCCTGAGCGAAGCCCCGGTGCCGAAGAGCGTTTGGAGATCGAGTTGATCACCAAAATATTTTTGAACTCCCGATTGCCTGCTTCGATACTGGCATTCAGAAGAGAGGGCAGCGGCTGATCCAGATAGAGGTCGATATAGCACTCGTCATTGAGCAGTACAAAGTCATGCTCCAGTGCCAGCAAAACCCACTTTTTCAGTGCCTCCATCTGCATGGTGGAGGCGGTAGGATTATTGGGGGTATTGAGGATGACCAGGTGTGCACGATCCAGTGCCGCCCTGTCGACCTGCGGCTGGAAATCGTTTTCCTGATCCAGTGTCAGATAGATCACCTCCGCACGGCTTGCCCTGGCAGCCCCCTCATAGATCTGGTAAAAGGGATTAGGGAAAAGCATCACAGGATCCGTCACATCATGCAGCAAAAACTGCGGAAAATTAAACAGCACTTCACGGGTACCAAAGGTAGGAATGATCTGCTCATCTTCAAGCGTCAAGCCAAAACGCTTGTCAAGATACTGGAGCATGCCTTCCCTCAGCACCGCTTCTCCGCTTGTCTTGGGATATTTATTGAGCAGCCCACTATGGGCATGCAATGCATCCAGGATGAACTGTGGGGTGGCAAACTGCGGCTCTCCGATAGTCAAGCTCATAGGAGCATAGTCCGGATTGGGACTGATCCCCTCTAGCATTGTGTTCAGTTTTTCAAATGGGTAAATTTCAAATTGCATAGGTCTCCTATCTCGCCAGCCAGTTGATGATTTGGTTTTGCAGGGCACTGCCCTTCCATTTTTCTCTGCCGTTGTACAGAATGACCACGGTATAGAGTCTCTTCGACGTTTTGGAGCGCACATACCCCGCAATATTTTTCGCATCTCTGAGCGTGCCCGTCTTCATCCATGCACGGCCTTTGGCGATACTGTGTCTAAATCGTCTTTTGATCGTACCATCCACACCTGCAATGGAGAGTGCCCTCCTCCACTGTGCTCCATAGCGCCTATTGGCACTCTGCAGCACATCAGAAAGTGTGCTGGCCGTGAGGCGGGCGCTGCGTGAAAGGCCACAGCCGTTATCCAGATGGGTACTGCTGCTTTTCATCACCCCTACGCCTCTGAGTATCTCTTTGACTGCGCTTCTTCCCTTCTGCTCTGTAGCCGGAGCACCATAGTGCTTGGCGCC
>CAMZLC010000043.1 GCA_947311605.1 uncultured Sulfurovum sp. | reverse complement strand
GGCGTAGGTCTTTTTCGCCTCGCTTTCTGCAATGCTGCTTGCGGCCGCCATGCAGTTAAACCCCTGGCAGCGACCCATCATGGCTCTGGTGCGCCGCTTGAGTCCTCCGATAGTACCGGCAGGCAGGGTGCCGCTGCAGGCCTCTCGTATCTCCCTGTCTGTGACATTTTCACAATGACATACGACCCTTCCGTAGCCTGCTTGCTGATGGTCTCTGGTAGAGAACTGTGAGATGTTGGGCACGGTGACCTCTGCCTCTGTCTTGGGTGCATCATACTTTTTGTCGTTGAGTTCAAAGAGGTATTTGGCAAGCCCCAGAGAGGAGGTGAGTCCAGTGGATCGGATACCACCCGCGGTGATCCAGTTTTTCTCTTCATTAATCTTGACACGATAGTAGCTCTCGTCGGAGGCAGAGCGCAATCCTGCGAACGTCGCAGTCACGCCATGTTCTCTGAGAGCGGGTAGCATGGCATAGGCTTTTTGTTTGAGCTCTTCGAGCATCTCTTCTGCTGTGCCGCTATCGACCCTGCTCTCCTGGTCTTCTGCCGTAGGTCCTACAAGTAGGTTACCAAAGGCAGTCTTGGTGATGACGACTCCTTTGGTACGCTTGGTAGGTACGGGCAGGATGATCGACTCGATCAGGTCATAGGCAGTCTCATCAAAGATCAGAAACTGTCCCTTGCGCGGGATGATCTTGAAATCAATGTTGCCGCTGATCTGCTCCACGATATCTCCATACAGCCCTGCGGCGTTGATGACTACCTTGGCTCGGATAGGCTTCTGGCTGGTCTCGAGCTCCCAATAAGTACCCGTGTGTTCTCCACCTGTCACCTCATGACTGAAGGCAGTCTTGCCACCGAGTGCCAGACCCTTTTTGACATAGGCAAGTGGCGCCGACCAGGCATCGATGACGGCTTCGCCATGGACAATGATAGCACCCTGTGCATGGCTAGAGAGCTGTGGCTCAAGCTTCTGTACTTGTTTTGCATCGATGAGATCAAGCGCCTTGACTCCGTTGCCAAAACCTTTTTGCTGGATGGCATCCAGTTTCTCCAGCTGCTCCTCGTTCCAGGCGACGACCATCGCTTTGGTAGGGCGAAGCTGAAGGTTTAGCTCCTGATAGATTCTCATATACTCTGCGTAGCCCGCCTGCACACAGGCCAGCTCCAGTGACTCTGGCGGTGCATCAAACCCTGTGTGCAAAATGGCACTGTTGCCTTTGCTTGCACCTTCCAGGATATCATTGGATTTTTCGATGAGTACCGTTTTGGCACCCTGCTCACAAAACTCCTTGAAGGCGGCACAGCCTACGACGCCGGCACCAATAATGGCGATATCAAACAGCTCATCGCTGTCAAAACCTCTGGGTTTTGGTGGAAAAAGCCGGTTGAGATCTATCGTACGCATGGAACACTCCTTTGTTGAATTTAATTATACACCACGAAGTCTAAGAATCTTATGATTCGGGTTGCATATTTTGCCTATATTTCTTCGCGATATATCTGTATATCACCATCTGGATCAATCCAGAGAACCCCCGTGCTCACAATCAAGCTTTTGATGATATTGTTGGTATAAGCACTGTCATTCATCAAAGAAGCTGCCATTTCATTGTCGATAAGATTTCCCCTGATGAGTTTATCAAGCTTGCCATTGGCAACAATATCATTTTTTGCAAGGATTTTTTTGGCACGCTGCAGTTGCGTCATTGCTTCTGCTTTGTTTGCTTCTGTCTCTTCTTGTCGCTTCATGACCTGCTTGATTTGCTTTATGCGCCGCAGGAGTTTGGCAATGCGTTCTATGATTTTGTGGTATTGCTTCTGAATGGAGGGATTTTGGTGGTGGATGTAGCGACGTAGATTGTGTTGGAGTTGCTGCATCATTTTGACCGCTTCGATACTGTTACGGTTGGCGAGTTTGAGGTTGTAGAAACTATTGATATGCTCCTTCTCCAAATGCGATTGTGCCTGAATGATAAACTCAGTAATTTTTGCGTAATTTCCTCTGAGCTCCGTTTCATATTTTTTTTGAACATCTGGTATGGATTGGCAGCATGGATCAGAGATGAGCGCTTCGAGTGATACCTCTGAGTACAGCGCATCAATGTCTAGTCCAATGCCCTCTATGATAATCTTGCTGCTGTGATCAAAGAGTCTTCTGGACTCATCCATGGCTGCCTTTCTCGCTGTTGCAGGAAATTCCAATGCAGATTCATTGAGATATTTGGGTTCGAGATAGGTTTGTGTCTGAGGTGCTGCCTTTTCTTTGAAAATAGTGTTCAGGAAGCGCACAAGCATATCTACAAACGGGATAAAAAGTATCACCCCCATGATCTTAAACAGTGAATCAAAGACTGCGAGCCTTAGCATATGGTTTTGCGCGGCGATGCCAAGATGATCCCCTATGATCTGGACAAGAGATATGATGGGATGAAACAGTGCCACGGCTACCGCTGCAGTCACGATATTGAAAACAAAATGGGCACCAGCAAGCCGCTTACCTTCGATATTGGAGCTCAGAGAACCAATAATGGCGGTGATGGTAGTACCAATGTTGGCACCAATAGTCAGGGCGATAGCATTTTCATAGGTGATCTGCCCTACAGAGAGGGCAGCCAAAATGAGCACGATGGTAGCATGCGAGGATTGCATGATGACTGTGGCAAAAATACCGATACCGATATAGATCATCAGTCCTTTGAATCCAAGCACGGCATAGGCTGCCAGATCTATACTGTCCTTGAAGGACTCAAAGCCCTCTTTCATATAGTGGATACCTAAAAAGAGGAAACCTAATCCAGCCAGGACATAGCCGATTCCCTTGAGGGATTTGGCTTTTTGGAAGATCATAATGACACCAAACACCAGCATAGGCATGGCATAGGCGGAGATCTTGACCTTGAGACCAAAGCCGGCCATGAGCCAGGCACCGGTGGTCGTACCGATATTGGCACCTAAGATAATCCCGATACCCTGCGTCAGACCAATCAGTCCGGCACCGATAAAAGAGATCGTCAACACAGAGACCAGTGAGCTCGACTGCATAATCGCCGTACTGACAAAGCCAAAGCTGATGCTTTTCCAGAGCTTGTCGGTCGAGGCCTTCAAGATACGCTCCAGAGTGCCGCCGGAAAAAACCCGGAACCCCTCTTCCAGTGAGAGCATACCAAAAAGGAAAATCGCAACACCTGCCGAGATCTCTTTGAAATTTGGACTGATCCAGAACCCGTAGGCAAGCAAAATGAGCATCGTGGGAAAAAATATTTTTCTTAGCATAATTTGATGGCTTCTTTTTCTAGTGTATTTCTCTGTGCTTTGGACCAGTGAAGTTCGCGCTCCATGATATCGCATATAGTTTTTAATACTTCTTGTGATGTGCGTGTATCCGTCAGTCCGATATTGATGCGTCTGGTGATAAAGTCAAGGGGTTTCTGGACATACTCATAGCGTAGACTATAGTATAGTTCTCCATAGGTTGTCTCGAGTGAAGGATGCACTCTATTATGGCCAGCAGGTGTCTCATCGCATACTTCAAGTACACGGATACTCCTGTCTCCATAGAGGCTGTATAGGTAGGAGATTCTTTTGGGGGATATTTGCCTGCGTTGCAGTGCCTGGATGCTGTATTTTTTCCCCTGTTGGCTTCCTATAATTTTGTGATCAGTTGTTTGGCATTTTCTGCTATTTCCCAATTTTTTGGCTATGATATCCACAGCCTGCTCCGCCATACTTCGGTAGCTGGTCCATTTGCCACCTGCCACAGTGAGCAGCCCGGAATCCGATATTAGTTCTGTGTGTTCTCTGACGAACTGTGCTGTATCTGTACCTGCCTGCAAAAGCAGTGGTCTCAGTCCTGCAAAGGATGCCAAGATATCCTTGTGGCTGAGATGTATGTCAAAATAGCTATTCACATTTTCAAGTAGGTAGGTGATCTCCTGTGCCGTGGCTACAGGATGCTCGTGAAGGCTTGCAGGCTGGTCGCTTGTCCCGATGAGGCATTGGTCTCGGTAGGGCAGCACAAACAGCACCCTGTCATCACTGGTCTGAGGGATCATGAGCCCCACATTCATGGGTAGAAATTTCTTGGCTACCACGATATGGATGCCGCTGCTCACCTGCATGATCGGTGGGGACGAGGGATCATCCAGAGCCCTGATAGTATCTGCAAAAGGTCCCGTGGCGTTGATAATGCTCTTGGCGTTGTAGCGATGCTTCGCACCATTTATCTTGTTTTGTGCCAAGACCCCGCAGAGCGCATTTTCTTTTTTGAGCAGAGAGGTCACCTGGTGATGATTATAGAGCTCTGCGCCTTGCTCCTGGGCGCTTTGCAGGAGGGCGATCACCATTCTACTGTCATTGAAAGTACCGTCATAATAGCTAACAGCAGCCTTGAGTCCTGAGGGATTAATGGAGGGGTTCACGGCTTTGGCTTTGGAGGCACTCAGCAGTCTGCTTTTGCCCAAAGAGGCTTTGCCTGAGATCAGGTCATAGAGAAACAGACCCGCATAGATATAGGGTATCTCATACCATTTATAGAGTGGTGTGATCAGCGCTATGGGATGCGCCAGATGTGAGGCATTGTGCAAAAAGTATTTTCTCTCTCTCAGCCCCTCTTTGACCAATGCATATTGTGCTTTGTTTAGCCTCTTCACGGCAGCTTCCAAGTATCTGACACCCCCATGAACCAGTTTGGTGCTTCTGCTGCTGGTGCCTTGCCCAAAATCATTCTGTTCGAAAAGTGCCACCGATAGTCCTCGTAGAGAGGCATCCAGTGCTATACCCGCACCTGTCGCACCACCACCGATGACGATAAGATCAAAGTCCGTTTTTTTCATAGTGAGTAATCATAACATTATAATGTTCTAGTTGGGTTGAAATTTTCTTCTGTTGCCCACAATTAAGAGCGATGACGATAAAATGCGATAAACAAACTATACATAGTAAAGGACGGTCATGAGTGTTGAGCAAGTATTGATAGAGAGAAGTGGAAACCAGTGCGAGCTGTGTGCGAGTACAGAGGGGTTGGCAGTCATGGAGGTGGCACCTAGTGACGGGACCGCAGCAGAGTCGATTTTGGTCTGTGGAGAATGCGCGGCACTGCTGGAGAGTCCAGAGCAAAATCCCAACCACTGGCGCTGTCTCAACGACAGCATGTGGAGTCCGGTACCTGCCGTACAGGTGACCGCCTACCGCATCCTCAAAAAAATCGCCTCGGAGGGCTGGCCGCAGGATATGCTGGATATGCTCTATCTCGAGCCTGAAGTGCAGGAGTGGGCAGATGCAGGACTGGAAGATACGGGCGAAGATACGGTACCTACCAGAGACAGCAATGGCAATATTCTGGCCGAAGGAGACAGTGTCACGATCATCAAAGACCTTGTGGTCAAGGGGGCAGGCTTCACTGCCAAGCAGGGTACGACCGTCAAGAATATCAAGATGGCACCGGGTGATCCAACCCATATCCAGGGGCGTGTCAACGGCACAATGATCTTCCTCAAGACAGAGTTTCTCAAAAAATCCTAAAGGAGCACAGGATGCCAACAAGAGAGGATGCACTCACACTGCTCAAGCAGTACAATAAAAATCCGGCACTGATACAGCATGGACTGCAGGTAGAGGTCTGTATGCGCTATTTCGCTGCCAGGGCTGGAGGGGATGTTGAGACCTGGGGGATGGTGGGGCTCCTCCATGATCTGGACTATGAGCAGTACCCTGAACAGCACTGTACCAAGGCAGCTGAGATTATGGAAGAGGCGGGCTACAGTCAAGAGATTATCCGGGCGATGCTGAGTCATGCCTGGGGTATCTGTACAGATGTCGAGCCACTTTCTGCGATGGAGAAGACCCTTTACGCTGTGGATGAACTGAGCGGATTGGTCAATGCCTGTGTGCTGGTGAGACCAAGCAAAAGCATCATGGACCTAGGGCTCAAATCAGTCAAAAAAAAGTTCAAAACCAAGAGTTTTGCCGCAGGCGTTGACAGGGAGACCGTACGCAAAGGTGCGCAGATGCTGGAGATGGAGCTGGATCAGCTCATCACTGAAGTGATCGAGGCGATGAAGGCAGATGCCGAAGCGATCGGTGTGGCATGAGTGTGCATCTGGAGTTTCAATGGAGCGAAGAGGTCTATGTCGCTGCCGGAGAGATCGCCTACAAATACAGGGAACTGCACAGCTGGAGGAGGTATGTCGGATACTTCTTCATCGGGCTCATGCTCATCGGTGGATTGAGGGTAGTCGGACAGCAGGACTATGCAGTACTCTATATCGGTACGATATTTTCTGTATACTGGTACTTTATCAAGGGCTTTCTTCACAAAGGGAGACTTAAAAAGCAATTCAAGAAAGAGGGTATCGGACAGATGAAGATGCTGTTTGATATCAGCAAAGGAGGGATCAATATCAACGGCAACATGATCCCCTGGAAGCAGATCAGCCTCGTGAT
>CAMZLC010000042.1 GCA_947311605.1 uncultured Sulfurovum sp. | reverse complement strand
GACCGCATTGGTGGCATCCTATAGGCTGTGCATGGTAACGTCTATCAAGAGGATTATTATATTCTTCTTCACATGCCTGACACATCTGGAAAAATTGCATAGAGGTATTTTTTCTATCATAAGGCAAATCATAGATGATAGAGTAACGTACCCCACAGTTCGTACAGGTAATAAACGGATAACCATAACGGCGATTTGAGGGGTCAAAAAGTTCTGTTTCACATTCGCTACAAATGCTTACATCCGGCGGTATGCCAACAGTATGAGCCCCCTCTTTGTCCGAAGGAATGATCCTAAAATCATCAAAATGCTGCCTACCACTCTCCCGAATCACTATCTTGTCAATCTTAGCTAGCGGAGGCAGCCCGCCTTTAAGGGACTCCATGAAACCATCCATCTGACTCTTTGAGGCATTAAGGGATATCTTCACGCCCCCTGTACCGTTGAGCACTGTCCCATGCAGACCCATTCTACTAGCCAGTTGATAGACAAAAGGGCGAAAACCCACTCCTTGTACTGTACCGGAGATTGAAATGTGATAGGTATGTCTGTCCATCTATGTCCACCTTTAGAAAGGTATCATATCAAAGCAATATTAAACTTGCACAAAAGGGGCTAGATTATCCATCCATCTTTTATCTCAATATACACAACCTCCGTTTCTTTGGGAGGAGCATCGAAGCTATTGACTTTTAGCATTGTAGTTTGATCATTGATGCTTTCGAGCAAAATACTCCAAGAATTACCTTGGTAGATACCTGAGATCACCTTTGTAGCAATACCCTTACTGGATATCCTAAGATCTTCACTTTTTATAGAGACTTTGACACTGTCTCCTGTATTCAAATATGTTTTATGCTGTCTAAAAATAAAATTCTCGCCCAGTATCATAACCTCTGCTTGTTGATCTGTAATATTTTTAGTGACAACACCATCAACAACCATACCTCTGCCTACAAACTTCGCAACCTCTTCTGATACAGGTTTGTGGTATATCTCCTGTGGTGTCCCTA
Organism: uncultured Sulfurovum sp.; assembly: GCA_947311605.1. Classification (GTDB taxonomy): domain Bacteria; phylum Campylobacterota; class Campylobacteria; order Campylobacterales; family Sulfurovaceae; genus JAAXPZ01. The sequence continues at coordinate 3,425 of CAMZLC010000042.1, read as the reverse complement.
GCTGCATAACCGTGCCATTCCCCATAACGGCAATTCTATCAGACAATGCCATGGCCTCGCCTTGGTCATGCGTAACATAAATCATGGTACATTTTAGTCTTTTATGAAAATTTTTAAACTCTTCAAGCATAGACTCTCTTAGATTCAAATCAAGGTTTGCAAGCGGCTCATCAAATAGTATCAGTGATGGCTCCATTGCCATGCATCTAGCAAGAGCGACTCTCTGCTTCTGCCCACCAGATAATTCTGAGGGTTTTCGCTTTTGATACTCCATAAGTCCTACAACTTCCAAAGCCTCTTCTACCTTTTTCTTGATAAGTTTTTTATCGTTTTTTTGAATCTTTAAACCAAAAGCCACATTCTCCCAAACACTCATATGCGGCCAAAGAGCATAAGCTTGGAAAACCATACCTATATTTCTCTTTTCAGGTAAAACATGAAAACTCTTGGACGAGACAAGCTCTTTGCCTATAAAAACTTCTCCATCACTCACCTCTTCAAAACCAGCCAATATTCTCAATAGTGTTGTTTTGCCGCACCCTGAAGGTCCAAGAAGAGAGATGAACTCTCCATCTATAAATTCTAAATTGATATCTTTCAAAGCAGCAACATTATCAAATATTTTACTTACACTATTGATTTTTATGCTTGCCATGGAAGCGTTCCTTTAGGTAATTTTCGAGAAAAAAATGACAATATGCTTACAATTAAAAGCGTTACAATTACTGTCAAAATTGATATGGCCGCAGCTCCTGTTGCATTGCCCTCATCATACAAATTGTAGATCACAACCCCTAGTGTTTCATTGTCTACCGACCATAGTAATGAAGAGACTGTAAGCTCATTAAATGCCCCCATGAAAACCAAAACAGCCCCAGCCATTACCGAGGGTAAAATCTGAGGGAGGATAATATATCGTATCCTTGCAAAGCTGTCTTTACCCACTGTTTGGGCTGCCTCCTCAAGCGACTTGTCTATCTGCATCATTGATGCGATGACGGGCTTCATGCCAAAAGCCAAAAACCTTGCCAAATAGGCCACAAAAATAATCCAAATTGTATTATAGAGTGAAAAATGAACAAGAGGAAGTGGGCGAATAAAAGCGATAATACTTGCAATGGAGAGCACAATACCCGGCAGCGCAAAAGGTGCATCTGCAACCATGCTTAGAAAATTTGCAATTTTATTCTTTCTTATCACACTCATGTAGGCAAAAGGCACACTAAAGAGGGCGACAATCAAAGCAGTAACTATGCCTAGAAAAGTGCTGTTCACGAAAGCCCTGCTTGAGACATCATTCTTTATCGCAAAGATAAAGTTGTCAGCAGTAAGATTTTCAAGAGAAAAATCCATACCAAGGGCTGGAACCAAAGAGGTCTTTATGAGAGCAATAAGTGGCAATATGGAGACAAAAAGCAAAAAAGACCAACTTGCAACCTCTACGGCTAATCTGTATCTACCAAGCTTAAACGGTGTATTGATTTTTCCACCTTCAACCATTTGGGTTTTGTTGCTTTTGTTCACAATATACTGAACCAATAGCCCAAAAATAGCCATTAAGATTAAAATGATAGACAGAATACCTACACTCTCTAAAACACTTGGACCAAATGAGGAGAGTCTCTGGTAGATCAAAGTACTAAGCACCAAATATCTACCAGGAATACCAAGAAGTGCCGGAATACCAAAATTTCCGATAGATGCCACAAATGCCAAAGCCAATCCCGCAATCAAGAATGGAGTCATCAGTGGCAAAATAATGTAAAATAGTGTTCCTGTAGGTGTTGCCCCGCTACTTCTTGCTGCTTCAATGACATTTGCAGGTATAGTATACACACCCGCTCTTAAAGCCAAAAATACCATTGCGGCATGCTCTATGGAGAGCAACAGAATTACCCCCTCCCTTGAGTAGAGTGGATTGGACGCACCTTGAAGATTGAAATAATTTAAAACATTGACCAATGGGCCAGAGGGACTGACAAGCTCCAGCCATGACACTGCTGTTATTTGAGCGGGAATCAGCATGGGAATCAGCAATAAAAATACAAGAATAGTCTTGTTTCTAATATCTGTAAGAGTAATCAAAAATGCAAAAATAGCACCAATTATGAGTGAAAAAAAAGCCGAGATTAAGCTGGCATCCAGTGTATGATAAATCGCTTTCTGAACTGTTTTTTCTCCCACAACATGCATAAAGAGTGAAGCAAAATCTCCAGTAGGGGGGAGGATTGTCTGCACCAAAAGCTTCCCTATAGGATAGATGCAAAAAAGCAGTATATAGAGAGAGACCGCAAAAAGTATAAGCAGTACCTTTGGGTCTCTAGTTTTGGATCTCATCATAAACGATTATGCACCACCAAATAGATTGGCAAACTTCTTTTTGTTCTCTTCTATCTTTTCCTGTATCACTTTTGGATCAGCCTTCATGACCTTGAGTTTGCTTAAGTTCCCATATGCTTCTGGTACCTTGATGGATTTCATCAAAGGGATATAGTTTTGAGAAACAGATTGAAGCTGAGCATCCTTGGAGAGCTGGAAATCTATAAATTTTCTTGCATCTTCAACATTTTTTGCACTTTTCAGGATGGCTACAGGTTGATTGATGCTTGTCACGCCCTCTTTTGGAAATACGAAATCTACAGGTGAGCCTTTTTTCTTCGCTTCAATTGCCATATAATCTATGATAATTCCATATGCTTTTTGTCCTCTGGCAACCGCATTCCTAACCGAACCATTGCCCTTACCCGCAACTGCTCCGTTTTTAGCCAATTTTTCATAATATGCCCAACCAAAGTCAGGTTGCTCCGTTAATGTGCCCACATGGATAACTGCTGCACCGGAATAGAGTGGGCTAGGCATAATTACTTGATTTTTTACTGCCATACTAAGTAGATCATTCCATGACTCAGGAACAGGAACGCCAGCTTTTGTATTATAAATGATACCTGTTGTTATGAGTTTTGTTCCAAAATAGTATTTATCTTTATCGTATTGACTTGGATCGAAATCTTTGACGGGTGCATCTTTGTATGGTTGTAATACTCCCTGTCTTTTTAGTGCATCCATGGCTACAGAGTCTGCTATCATAAGTACATCCGGTTTAGGACTGTCGGCTACAATCTCTGCTTGTAACTTGCTCAAGACTTTAGTAGTACCATCTCTGTAAACATTTACTTTTATGTTTGGGTATTTTTGTTGAAAAAGTTCGACTACCTTCACCATCTGCTTCTGTGGCTGTGAAGTGTAGAGTGTTATCTCGCCTGCCTGGATTGCTGAAGTTATCGCCAGTGTGCCCAAAAGCGTTACTAGCACCTTTTTGGAAATTTCACAAACATTCTTCCACCTCTTTCACTTTTCACCTTCCACTGATTTCACAAACATTCTTCCACCCTTTTCACTTTTTGCCTTCCACTTTTTGAAGGTTT
>CAMZLC010000041.1 GCA_947311605.1 uncultured Sulfurovum sp. | reverse complement strand
TTTTTATGATGCACGAAAGCCTCCATTTTGATGTAAAGAACATTGGTTAATCCTTACTCTACCATAGAGGCTTTCGTGTCTTATGTCACTGTATTTGTTCGGTTAACACCTACTCTTTTCAACACCCTTCACATGCCTTTTTACCGTCAGGAAAAGCAACTTCTTCGCCTGGGTGGTGATATCACCAGAGCTTCTATGTGCAATTGGGCACAAAAAGTAGCTGATGCGTGCCTACCATTACTGAATTTGCTTCAAGATGAAATAACATCAGGTAATTATATCAATATTGACGAAACACCGGTGCAGGTATTGGCAGAACCAGGGAGAGCACCCACCACAAAGTCGTACATGTGGGTCTTTCGACGTGGAGATCCCGAGAAACCAGTTCTTGTTTTTGAATATCATGCCACCCGGCACGGAGATGCGGCTAAAAAATTCCTCGGTGATTTCAAGGGATATGTACAGACCGATGGGTTTAGTGGGTACAATTTTCTTGATATCCAAAAAGATATAAACCATCTTGGTTGCTGGGCTCACGCACGTCGAAAATTTACCGATGTAATAAAGGCTCAAGGGAAGAACCGAAAAAGCCGTAGTGCTGATGTGGCTCTGAATTATATCAAGAGTCTGTACCGACTGGAAAAAGAGGCACAGCTTGCCAAGCTTACCCCACAGGAGATATTTGATCTACGCCAGGAAAAGTCTCAGGTTATCCTTGATGATTTTCACAAGTGGTTATCCAAAAAATCACTCCAGACACCCCCCAAAGGGTTATTGGGCAAAGCTGTCAACTACACACTCAAACAATGGGATAGGCTTGTTGGGTACCTGAAAGATGGGAATCTCCAGCCAGATAATAATGGAGCAGAAAATGCGATACGTCCTTTCGTCCTGGGACGTAAAAACTGGCTGTTCGCAGGCACTCCGCAAGGAGCAGAGGCGAGTGCCTTACTGTATAGCCTGATCGAGACAGCAAAAGCGAATAAACTTGAACCGTATGTATATTTAAGACATATATTCACTGAGTTACCAAAAGCCACAACGCTGGAAGCTTACGAAGCGTTGCTACCCTGGAATCTAACAGCTGAGAAAATCACACGGCCTTGAAGTGGGGTTTGTTAAGCGCTTACGCGATATTGGCTGATGCCCATAGGCTCTAAAAACTCTTCGAATAGTATCTTTCCTGGGTGGATAGGAGGTAGTTTTTTAGTTTTCATTTTCTTTACCCTGTTGAATCTAGTGGTAATCAACAATTTCTACATTGAAAGAGTCACCGTTTTTCCATTCAAAACAGATGCGCCATTGGCTGTTAATTCTGATGCTAGAATAATAGGGGACAGACCCCAAATAAATTTCATTGGGGAAATGCGTTGCAATTTTAATCGTGGTCTGTCCCCTATTATTCCATACGTAAATTCCTCACATCCGGAGTGATGATCGATGGTTTAGTACAAGCTGCCGAAGAGGGGACTCCTCAAGGAGGCCCTCTTTCTCCGTTGTTGTCTAATATTGTGCTGGACGAGCTTGATAAAGAGCTTGAAAAGCGCAATCTGTGTTTCGCCCGTTATGCGGACGATTTTAACATATTCGTCCGTAGTCAAAGAGCTGCCAACAGGGTTATGCAAAAAGTATCACATTTTGTAACCCATCGATTACGTTTGAAGGTGAATGAAGAGAAAAGCCACGTTACCCGTCCATGGGAAATGTGCTTTCTCGGATTCAGAATCACCAGTATGATAAACTTCACACGTGTCCAGATCCACCCGAAATCAATCAAGCGATTGAAAGAAAGGGTGCGGCAGTTGACCAGCAGGTCAAGCGGCAAAAGCATTCATCAGATTATTTACAACTTGAACGAATATCTGCATGGTTGGTGGATCTATTATCGATTTGCCAAGCTCAGTATCAAGTGGCTTCGCTCTCTCCACGGATGGATAATGAGGCGTTTACGGTGTATTCTCTGGAAACAGTGGAAAAATCCGCGAACCCGTGTCCGAGAGTTGAAGAAACGTGGTATTTATCATAAGTCAGCAGTGAGTACGGGAAATGCCCGAAAAGGCTGTTGGCGGATGAGCAGAGTCAAGTGGGTGATAATCGCGTTACCGAATGCCTATTTCCGAAGAACTCTTGGTCTTTTTCTCCCAGGTATACATCTCCTGTCTTGATCAGCCGAACCGCCTTAGTACGCGATCCGTATGCTTGGTGGTGTGGGAGGGGCGGTCAGTGATGGCCGTTCCTATCCCGATAGGCTCTTTCGATACCCTTCTGAAAACAATGTAGATGAATTCAGCCCCAAATTCTAAGGTTTATTTTTTTAGGTTCTTCAACTGTAAAGTAACTTGCTTAACCGTCATATCACCATTATTCCAAAATTCCAGAAGTTTTTTTTGCATAATTGAACGTAGCTGTTCACTCATTGTCATTCGTGGGCTTAATAGCCTTTGTTGACTATTAATAATATAAGGTAGGCTTTTAGCCGCACAGGGGTTTAGCTGCTCGGCTTGAATATCTTTTCGAACTGGAGTAGAACCTTTTAGTTTGGAAAAGTTAATTTGTAGCTCTTTATCTAAAATTGTCTTAAAAAGAAGTTGCTGTCCTGCTTGCTCTTTTTTACTTTGAACTTTAGGAAAAGCAATAAAATCGATTGCAGCAATAAATAAATTATCTGCCTCAGGAGGTGAAGTACAAATAATTTTTCCTTTAAAATCTCTGCCAGATACAATTAATTCGCCTCTCACCCAATCCCCCATTATCTGCATTGCAGCTTGATTATTCATTAACAAATTTGTTGCCTGATCCCATGTTTTAACTTGAGCTGGCAAAGGTTTAAATGTGCGCAACTGCGCAAGAATAGAGAGTGCCCGCTGAATTTTTGGGTGATCAAATACCGTTAAATCTTCGTCTATAAAAAGCTGATTATATACCCCTTTACCACCAACCCCAGCAACTATAGTAGTAAACAGTAACCTAATACTCCACTCTTGTTCGTTTATTGCCAAGGGGAGATACCCTGCTTTTTGGATAATAGCTGCTTGTTGTATAAACTCATCCCAATTATCTGGGAATGGCAGGTCTAGGCTGTGATAGATTTCCGCGTTATACCAAGCCCAGTTTTCATTATGAATCGTTATGGGCAAAACAATGGCCGAGTTTCCATTTTTTGTGCTTTCTACAATAAAATCATAAATATTCTCTGACCATTCATTGTCTTGAGTGATATTCGTTAGATTTTCCAGTATACCTAGCGAATGAAACGACTGAATATCCTCCCCTCCTAACCATAATGCTGAAGGTGGAAAACCTACACTTGTTCGTCGTATAAAATCATTTTTCATAGTCTCATAATCGAGAGATGGAGAATCGAACCACTTCCCTTTATTCTCATAAAACTTGTTTTCAATTAAAGATAGCGCAGCTTTCTCTCCTGGGCTGATCCAAAAATGTTGGAAATCTATGGTTTTATTATCTGAAGCATAGCCATTTGTTCCGAGCAAAAAAAACAAATAGAATAATACATTGATAATGCTAGAAAAAGTTTTCGAGAAAACGATATTTTTGTTTAAATACTGGTTCTTTTTAAATTGACCCTGCATTCTTATTTCCTCTCTAATAAATTGATGAAATCAGAAAATGGTTGTGGACGGTAAAATAAATACCCTTGGCCTGCTATTTCTGTCCATTCAGAGAAAAACTTACTTTGCTCTTTCGTTTCAATTCCTTCAGCAATTATTGATATTCCAAGGCCTAATGCAATATCAATAATTCCTCGCGTAATTAATTGCGAGCCACTATCGCCAGGTATGTTGGCAACAAAACAGCGATCAATCTTGACCGTATGGCAAGGAAAATCAAGTAAATGACTCAATGAGGCATACCCTGTGCCAAAATCATCCATTGAAATATGAGCACCTAGCTCAATAAGTGCTTGTAGATTAGTTTTTATAATATATGAAGACTCATGAAGTAACGCAGTTTCAAGCAGCTCTATATGCAGGTAATTTAAGTTTGTGCTACCTAATAAATGATTAACTTTCATCGGTAACTCAGGATCCGCTAAAACACTTTCAGGAAAATTAACACTGATAAATTTTGAGTGCATGCCTGCGGCAACTAGTTGTTTATGGTCACTACACACCTGTTGAAGTATTATTTCAGTCAGGTTATTCATTAAATTTAATTCTTCAATAAGGGGTAAAAATTCCGCAGGCGAAGTAACGATACCCTCTTTAGAAACCCAGCGAGCTAAAGCCTCTGCTCCAATAATATCGCCAGTTTCAATATTGATAATAGGCTGGTAGAACGGGCAAATTTCTCCGTTGTTAAGGGCATCACTCATTCGTGCAGATAATTGAGCTTTGGAGAATTTTTTACCGCTCTCTACTGCAGTAAAAATATTAAAACGTAACTGCTCTGATTCCTTGGCAGTACGAAGAGAAAAGTTAAGTTCTTTTAAAACTTGCTGTATATCTATAGCCTTTTTTTGGGGTTCTAGCCGATTAATTCCAATAGCACAGCGCATTAAAATAACTTTTCCCTTTATCTTTATTGGCTTAGCTATATCACTGATAATTTGATTTGCGAACTGCTCCACTTGCGGTGTACCATCCAAGTCAAAGGCAATGATAACAAATTGATCTCCGCCATAACGAAAGTGACAGCTTGCATTAGGGGCAATGTCTTTAAGCCTAGAAGATATGATATTTAGCACATGGTCGCCAATGTCATTCCCATGGAGATCGTTGATATTCTTAAAATCACTTGGATCAATTATAAACACTGTAAAGGGGGCATTTTTTTCTTGTTTTAATGTCTCTATAAAAAGCCTCCTATTACCTACCCCAGTCATATCATCATGTGTCGCTTGATATTGTAATTTAGCATTGGCGGCTTTTATTTCTTTATAGTCTAATGATAATCGTTGTAGAAGAGGGTGAAAAATAAAGAAGTATTCAAGAAGTAATGTAAGTAAAGTACTGAATATTAATATTTGATGGACAGTAACTGATCTTTGTGTAATATCGGTGCTCTTGTAATTTAGTTCCTTAATTGTTTTCTTTATATTCTCCATAATTACCCCTCTGTCAACCAGTTTTAATGCTAATGGAGACCAGATAGAAAAGTGCCATTTTATTGTCGAGCTTTCCAGCGAGAGAAACTCTTTCAATTGAGATTCAACTTCTTTTGAATGGACGGGTAAGATAGTGGTTGAGTCAGAAATAATTTCAGGAAACCCCGCCCATGCTGATAGTGTCGAACGTGGCAACAGACAAACTTTTTCAATGTTGATGCGATTTTGTCGTAATTTCTTTGTCAATCCATTTAATTCCAACCAAGTTAACTTATACAATGAGGTTTTTGCGTTAGTTTCACTTTGATGTAAAGTGAGTGTGATAAGTTCTTTTATTCTACGGTATAAAAATTCATGTTTAATAACCTCTGTTCTGAGTTCAGAAACCTTAAATTGAGCTTGTGTCACCGCGGATAGTACAAAATAATTTCCAATGGAAATCAAGGCAAGAATTAACAACGCAACAAGGTAACTTTTCTTTATTACTTTTGTTGTTTTAGATAATTCAATAATATATTTTTGGTTAAATTCATTCATGTTGGAAATATATAGCCTAACGATTGAAATAAGGGGAAACAAGCGGGATTACCGACCAGAGTGAAACGTAGATATAAACTCGACAATACCGAGTTGGTGGCCTGAAAACCGGGCTGCTTGTTTTCCCTCTTAATTGTTTTGTTAGAA
>CAMZLC010000040.1 GCA_947311605.1 uncultured Sulfurovum sp. | reverse complement strand
GGAAATACGCTGCAGATATGCGACAAGGGTATCGGTATAGAGAAAAGCAAGCAGCATGATATCTTCAAGCGATACCAGCGTTTCAACAAGGAGAGAGGAGGCTTTGGTATTGGATTGAGTATTGTGTGGAGTATTTGCAGAAAATATGATATCACCCTTTCTCTGGATTCAGAGAAAGGTGAGGGAAGCTGTTTTGCTTTGGATATTTCGCTTGTTCTGGTGCAGGATGGGTACACGGAGGCAGCGTATCATGAGAAACAAGAAAAGAAGATATGATGAAGTTCTATGCAAAAAAAGAGGAAGAGATACTTTGCTACTGCATGGGTATCACCGTAGACACGGTAGTTGATGCGATCAAGGCCGGGTATCGCAGTTTGAATGCTATCAAGGCTGAGACTGCTGCATGTACAGGAGATGAATGTGCGACCAAAAATCCTTCAGGCAAATGCTGCGCAAAAGAGATCAAGGTATTGATAGTCTTGCATAGCGGTGTCTCAGATACCGTATCCTGCCATTGTTGTTGACAGATTGTGGGTTATCCTTGGATGGTACAGCATAGGTACACACAAGCGGTGTATCATGATGCCAAATCAAAGTATAATCTTGCCTGCCTATGGCATAGGTTCTGTCTTGGTCGATAAATATATTATACGAAGGAAAAATGATGAAAAAAATACTTTTGGCACTGGCGCTGTTAGGTACGGTGCAGGCAAAGGAGCAGACTATAGGATTTGCGGCAGGTTGTTTCTGGGGTGTAGAGAAGCACTTTGAGAAGATGGAGGGGGTGATCCGTGCGACATCGGGGTATGCAGGTGGCGAGGACAGCAATCCCACCTATCAGAAGATACTTGACCGAAGATTCAACGGCGGCAAAGGGAAAAATCATACAGAAACAGTAGAGGTGGTGTATGATGATCAGCAGGTATCAACCCGTAGACTGATAGAGGATTTCTGGGAGCTGCATGATCCTACGCAGGCTGACGGGCAAGGCAATGACAAAGGCGACAACTACCGCAGTGCACTTTTCTACACTACAGAGGATCAGCGAAAGATCGCAGAGGAGACCAAGGGGATTTATCAGAAGCTTCTGGCGGAAAAAGGCTATGGAAAAATCACTACCAAAATAGAAAAACTGCAGAAGTTCTACCCCGCAGAAGCCTACCATCAGGACTATCTCCAAAAACATCCAAACGGGTATTGTCCTGACCATGCTACGGGGGTGAAGTTTGAGAAAAAAAGAGCTAAAAAACAGGAGATGATCCAGCCATTGGGTGGCAAAGAGATCGTAGTTATCGATGCGGATGACTGTCCTTTCTGCGCACAATTCAAAAAAGATGTGACGGACGCATACCGGGGAGACACACCACTCAGAACCGTGCATAAAACACAGCTTCAGGGCTTTGACATCCAGACCAAACTGGATGCCACCCCCACGATACTGTTTATCGTAGATGGAAAAGAAGCAGGTGCCTATAGAGGATATATGCCCCCTGAGGCGTTTTACAAGACCCTGGGTGCTTTTGTCTTGGGCACAGATTCGGAGGCCTTCAAGATCGCTTTTGACCAAGGCACAGAGGGAAGGTTCTGCAAACAATACGACAAATTCAAACATACCGGAGATGGTGTCTTCATCGATGCACTCTCCGGGGTGATACTCTTCGATACCAAGGACAGATTCAACTCCCACTCCGGCTGGCTGAGTTTCTACCGATCAGTCAATGGCTCTACTGTGGAAAAAGAGGACAACCGCTACGGCATGAAGCGTGTAGAAGTGCGTGCCAAAAAGAGCGGCATTCACCTGGGGCATGTCTTTGAAGATGCACCGGGAGGCAGACGAAGATTTTGTATCAATGCCACGGTATTGAAGTTCATACCCCGTGACAAGATCACCAAAAATAAGTAAATATTTTCAAACCCAAAAAGAAGCCGTATAGGTAAAATTAGCTATGATTCTTTAGATGAATTGATATATTTGGATTTAAATTTGGGTTTTGTGGGATTAGTGTATGGATGACATTCTGATGTGGATTACAGTCGCACTGCTATTGTGGCAGGGAAAGAGAATTTTACAGTTTTTAATGTTTCTGTATTATAAGTTTCAAGTGCCTGAGTATCATTTCTCTCATAAGGATGAGATAGATATACAGGTGTTAAGGCTCTTCGAACCTTATGAAAAATATCTTTTATCACAAGGATTTGAATATAAATACGCCCTAAAACACAAAAGCATGATAGTGGGGTCTGATATTGTTATTTGTAGATTATATTATTGCCATGAAGCACAAGGTATTCACGCTTTTTTGGAAACAACACCCTATAAAGGCTCGTTGGAGCCTGTAAGACTCTCTTTTGATACAATCTACAAAAGCAAAAAAATATGTACGACAGAGAATGGTGTGGCGCACTTCACTCCAGTTATTCCAGAGGATATTTATTTTTATGATCACTATTTGGCTTCGTGGGAGAATGTGCTCGAAACGCATATTGAAGATAGGGCTATTGATGGAGAGAAAGTAGAGAGACAATGCCTTGATCGTGAGGGATTGTTAGCCTATATAAGTTATTCGGAAAAAATGTATATAGATGCAATGGTTGAGAAGAATATTGCTATCAGAATAAAAAACGGCTACAGGTACAGGGCATCGTTTGCATTGTGGAAGTTTTCTAAAAAAAGTCTGGAAGGGTATCATAGATTTTCAAAGATTTTGAAAAATAAAGCAGAAGGGCCCGAATCTATAGAGGTCTCTACACGGGAAGCCCAAACAGAAGGACTCTTGATGCAAATGGAGCAAGTGCATAAAAGTAGAGGCAGTAACCAAGGCAAAAAAAGATGGTTCCTAATCTCTCTCTTTGCATTTGTAGTACTTTTTTCAATTTTTGGATTCTCATTTTCAGATGTACTAATATTGTTGCTGGTGCTTTTGGTTCACGAATTGGGACACTTTCTTGCAATGCGCTACTTTGGATATACCGATACAAATATATTCTTTCTCCCCTTTGGTGCTGTTACTACGGGCATCAAAAGAAAACGAACTGCATTTGAAGAGTATATCGTCTCTCTAATGGGTCCTTTGCCTGGCATACTCATAGGTATAGGCATTATGGTCTACCAGGCGATATCTGCCCATGGTATTATTGGTAATGAGAGCTATTTGGATACCTATGCAATGATGAGCCTGCTTATCAACTATGTTAATCTGTTGCCTATCTATCCTCTTGATGGCGGAAGAATTTTGCATACACTCCTTTTGTTGCGCTATCCAAAAGCGCAATTTTATTTTTATCTTATTGGGTTACTTGTTTTAGTCGGTGCCATGCTTTGGATGCAAGACCCTATTTTATTGATATTTGTGGCTATCGTGGCATTGGGATTAAAGCAGAGTTATCTTATCTCAGAACTCCTTCAGACACTTTTTAAGCGAAATGAGCAAGAAGATATTGATGCAGATACTGTGGCATCAACACTGATGAGTGAAAAAAGGTTTTACAAGGAGAGCTTGGCGTCCAAGGCACAGATAGCCCAACAGGCATTAATGTTGGTTGATATAGTCAAGCCGAGTAAAGTATTGATTATTTTTGGAATGGGGCTATTTTTAATGCTGCTTTCTCCACCCATTGCCATTACGCTACTTGGTATAAATCAGATACATCACACTTCATATGACAATTTGAATATGCAAAATAGGACAGGGCTGGATAAACCCAAGCCATACACTAGAGATCACCTATCTTCTACAAAGCATTAGCACATGGGCATTCACAAAGTATCATCGATTCACCTACGGGTGAACCTCCCCAACGAAAATACCTTTGGGGTGCAAATACTTTGCAAACACCCATGCACTAAGACTTTGCAGAATCTTGGGCGATTCTAATGCATAGTTTGGGATAAAACCCCAGAGAGCAGAAGCTACATACACACTACACATATGCCCACTATACTGCACTTAGCCACATAAAAGGAGCTAAGATGAAAGCATTGAAAATAGGTGCAGCGGTAGCTGTAATGTCACTGGTATGGTCAGGTGCCGCACAAGCTGAAGGCATGAAAAAAGATGTCAATATGAAGGAAAAGAGTGCCATGGCAAAAGGGCATGGAAAGAAAATGATGATGCCACCTTTTGGCAGCAAAGAGGATGTGGCTTTTGCCAAAGAGATGTGGGAAAAGCTGCATGCCAAAGGGTTTGATGCGCTACAAAACAACCTGTATGTAGGCGGGCCTCCGCATGGCAAGGTACGTGAGGTGATG
>CAMZLC010000039.1 GCA_947311605.1 uncultured Sulfurovum sp. | reverse complement strand
TCTATGTCACCGGAAGCCCATGAGTGTCTGGCTGCTGCGATGAATACCATTGGTGCCAAAAGCAACTCAGGAGAGGGAGGTGAGGATACTGCACGCTTCGGTACGATCCTCAACTCCAAGATTAAACAGGTAGCATCGGGACGCTTCGGTGTGACACCGGCCTACCTGCGGTCAGCCGAAGAGATACAGATCAAAGTGGCACAGGGTGCCAAACCTGGAGAGGGCGGGCAGCTGCCTGGATCCAAGGTTACCTCACTCATCGCCAAACTCAGATGCACCAAGCCTGGCGTGACACTGATCTCTCCGCCACCACATCACGATATCTACTCGATCGAAGACCTGGCGCAGCTGATCTTTGACCTCAAGCAGGTCAATCCCAAGGCAAAGATCTCTGTCAAGCTGGTCTCTACGGCAGGTGTCGGTACGATCGCAGCCGGTGTCGCCAAATGCTATGCGGACAAGATTATTATCTCCGGTGCAGATGGCGGTACGGGTGCGGCACCGATAGGCTCTGTGAGGTTTGCGGGAAATCCTTGGGAACTGGGGCTGATCGAGGCACACAATGCCCTCAAGGCCAACAATCTCAGGGGACAGGTGACACTAGAGACCGATGGGGGCCTAAAAACAGGTCTGGATGTGGTCAAGGCCGCGATATTTGGTGCCGAGGAGTATGCCTTCGGTACAGCTGCATTGGCGATCGTAGGCTGTATCATGTGCCGCTCCTGTCATACCAATACCTGTCCGGTAGGGATCACCACGCAGGACGACAGGCTCCGGGAAAAGTTCAATGGTACCGTAGCGAAGGTGATCAATTACTTTAGGCTGTTGGGAGAGGATGTACGGGAGATTCTTGCTTCCCTTGGGTATAGCTCACTCGAAGAGATCGTGGGAAATACAGCACTGCTGAAGGTAATCGACGATGATTTTGCTAAAAAATTCTCTCTGGATGAGATGCTTTATGAGCTTGATGGTGTCGATACGGCACAGGTGGATTTCAATGTGCCTTATGACGACAATGCCTATGAGAAAAAAATACTTGAACAACTCATGCCCACGGTCGAAAACCCTAGCAACCCCGTCAGTATCGAAGCATCTATCAATAATCTAAACAGAAGTTTCGGTGCCATGATCTCTGGAGAGATCGCTGAAAGGCACGGAGATGCCGGTTTGCCAAAAGACAGTATCAAGATCACCCTCTCAGGTATTGCAGGGCAGTCACTGGGTGCCTTTTTGAGTGAGGGTATCAGCCTGCGTCTCCATGGTGCTGCCAACGACTATGTGGGCAAAGGCATGAGTGGTGGTCGCATCATCGTCACCTCAGAGCATAATTGCGGCCCAGATTACTCACTGGCAGGTAATACCTGCCTGTATGGCGCTACAGGCGGGTCACTGTATGTCAACGGAAATGTGGGCGAACGTTTTGCGGTCAGAAACTCTGGTGCTACGACGGTAGTGGAGGGGACAGGCGACCATGCCTGTGAGTATATGACGGGCGGTACGGTAGTGATCCTCGGCGCTACAGGAGTAAATTTTGGTGCAGGTATGACGGGCGGTCTAGCTTTTGTCTATGACAAAGCGCGGGATTTCATAGACAATATCAATCAGGAGCTTGTCGAGGCAGTGCGTATCGATACCGATGATATGGATACAGAGCGTTTCGATCTGAAGCGATTGATTCAGGACTACTATGCAGAGACGGGTAGTAAGCAGGCCAAAGCGATTCTGGAGAAATTCAGAACAGAAGTGCGCGCCTTTTGGATGGTTAAGTCTCGTGCCACCTGTGCAAGTATACAGGGTGAACAAAAAGAGTAAAATGACGGCATTTACCATAGCCTGTATCGAGGCGAACAGAGAAGTATCCCGGTGCTTGAAAGAGGACTTCAGGGTCTCGCTTCTTCAAAAAGAAGAGAGAGGGGCAGGGGGTGATATCAGTTCTGCGGCTGACCTGCTGGCAGAAAAGATATTCGTCAAACATCTCAGCAGTTTTGGGCGCATAGAGTCAGAGGAGTCAGGAGTGATAGGTGCTGGGGAATGCACCGTCATTATTGACCCACTGGACGGCAGTGCGAATTTCGCTTCGGGATTTCCCTATTATGGTACCTCTGTTGCGCTTCTGGATGCAAGAGGTAGACTAGAGGCTGCACAGGTCTGCAACCTTGCCAGCGGGGATCTCTTTGTCAAAGAGCATACAAAAAACCTCTTGACAGACAATCTGTTTTCTCTGGATTATGCCCCTCAGATAGGTATGCCTGATCCGGAGCTTGGTCTCTTTGAAAAAGCCTATACTCACCCGCGAATAGCAGCGGCACTGCTGGAGGCAGGCTACAAATTTCGTTCGCCGGGTGCTACGGCTCTCTCCCTTGCCTATGCCCACAATGTACAGTTTTTTCTCTTTGTCGGGCAGAGCCGTATCTATGATATCGTGGCGGGCTTGGCGATTTGCGAGGGGCTTGAAGTGGTTGTTGAAGAGGATTATGTTATAGTATCACATAGCAAAGCGTTTGCAAAAAATATTGAAACGATTATACGCAGGAGTTTAGTATGAATTTTGGTAGTCTATTTAGCGGGATGTATGGAAAAAAAGAGGAAGAAGAGCAGAGTCACTGGATCAAGTGCCCCAAGTGTCTCTCCCTGATGCACTACAAGCAGGTGGAGGCCAGACACAGCGTCTGCCCCAAATGTGCCAACCACTTTCGAATCGCCGCGGATGCCAGGATCGCACTGCTCTCTGATGCAGAGAGCTTTGTGGAGTATGACGCTTCGCTGTCTCCGGTAGATCCTCTAAAATTTTCGGATAAAAAAAGCTACAAAAAGCGGATTGAAGAGGGCAAAAAAAAGACAGGGCGTGTCTCATCTGTCGTCAGCGGAAGCTGTACTATTCAGCACTACCCAGTCGAACTGGTAGTGTTTGACTTCTCCTTCATGGGTGGAAGTCTTGGCTCAGTGGAGGGCGAAAAGATCGTACGCGCTATCAACCGCGCGATCGAAAAGAGATGCGGCGTGGTGATTGTCTCCGCCTCGGGAGGCGCCCGTATGCAGGAGAGTACCTACTCGCTACTGCAGATGAGCAAGACCTCCGCGGCACTCAGAAAGCTGGCCGACCATAACCTCCCCTATATCTCAGTACTGACAGACCCTACGATGGGCGGTGTGAGTGCCTCCTTTGCGATGCTGGGCGACATCATCATGGCAGAGCCCAATGCACTGATCGGTTTTGCCGGCCAACGCGTGATCAAGCAAACGGTGGGTGTAGACCTGCCTGAAGGTTTCCAGCGCGCCGAGTTTCTACTGGAGCACGGTCTGATAGATATGGTCGTAGATCGCAACGAGATGAAAGAGAGTATCGGTCGCTTCATGAAGCTTTTCATGGAGAGAGATGAGGCTGTGGCACTTGCCGATGCTGGGCTTTCGGAGAGTATGGGTGAAGAGAAGGTGTCGTAGATACCAGCTTTATTTTCTGCCCCATGCCCAACATCAAGGCATTTTATCTTGCTATTCTAGGGGCACGGATATTTTTACTGCCTATTGCTAGAGGTGCTCTGCAGCCCCTTCTCCTCAGCGATTAGCTCCACTACACCATCCACCATATC
>CAMZLC010000038.1 GCA_947311605.1 uncultured Sulfurovum sp. | reverse complement strand
CTGCACGAGATAGGCAAAACCGTCATCATCGCCACCCATGATCCACTCTTTGATGGGCTTGATTTTGAGCATATCGTGGTGCCAATGGAGGAGGGGGAGATTGTTAATGTTGAATGAAATCCTACTAAACAACCAAGTCTTGGTCTATCTGCTCAGCGAAGCAGTGCTTTTTGTGCTGGCTCTGGTGGCATTTGTGGTCACTGTGGGGCTTTTGAGGAGGTGGGATTTTGGCAGCTTTTCTCAGAGGCAGTTTGGGCTGGAGCGGCGTGCTTATCTGGTAATGAGCGTGATAGGATTTGTTTTTGTAGCCAAGCTCTTTTTGGTCATCTATTTTGTCTATACGATCGATGCTTTGGCTCTGCTGGTGCCGGGAGCCATGTGTGCTGCCGGAGTGATCTCCGCCAACGGCTATGGGCTCAATCTGCTCTTTGTCAAGCTGGTGATTCTCTTTTTTCTGATGCTATGGCTGGCACTCAATCGCTACGATCTGGAGGCAAAGAGTTATCCGATCTTTCGTGCCAAAAGCTGGCTTTTTGTAGGGATATTTGCGCTATTGACGCTAGGGTTGTGGCTGGATATCTCCTACTTCATTCATATTGATATCACCGTGCCGGTCAGCTGCTGTTCGGCACTCTTTGGACAGCTAGAGGGAGCCAATCCTCTTCCGTTTGGGCTCGATACCCGCTGGCTGCTGATACTCTTTTATGCCCTCTATGCAGTCAATATCCTCTCACTCCTCACCCATCAAAAAGCTACCGCACTGATCGCATCGGCACTCTTTGTCTTTGTGGGATACTATGCGGTGGTCTATTTCTTCGGCACCTATGTCTATGAGCTGCCCACCCACAAATGCCCCTTTTGCATGATGCAGCGAGACTACTACTATGTAGGCTATCTCATCTGGGGCACACTCTTTGTCGGCACATACGAAACCCTCATCTGGTCGATCATGGGAGTATGGCTCAAAACAGACAGAACCCAAGAACGCCAAAGAGCCTTGTGGCTGTTGAGTATATTTGTGTTGGTATGCTCTGCTTATGTGGTGGTTTATTATGTGAGGAATGGGGTGTTTTTGTAGGATTTCTGGTTGTATGGATGAGCAATAAAGTGCATACTCGATACCTGATGCATAGTGTAGTAGAGCCTATTTTGCTTTCTTGAATGAGGTTTTGCAATCTAGATATGCTATAATAATGCTTAGTGTTAGAATGCTACAAAAGGAGTGTCATGCAAGTAGTAACTTTAGAAATAGCAGATGATTTTATAGACAAGTTTAAGCATGTGCTTGATGCTTTTCCGCCAGAAAAAGTTTTTTTAAAAAAAGATAGAATTAAAAACGAGATAGAAAAACGGCTGAGTGCTATAGACGGTGGGGAGGAGGTGCTCACTCCCTACGCCCAAGGCATGGGTGATATGCGTAGCAGGTTGCAAAGAAAGTATGCAGATTCTTAAGACGGCTAGATTTTTGGATGAGCTGGCAGTTATTGTAGATTTTATAGCAAAAGATAGCCTTTCTCAGGCTTTTATATTTTTGGATAAACTGGATGAGAGAGTCTTTTCTTTAAAGGATGCACCATATAGTTGCAGACAATCTACCAAGTCCAACGATACAAATGTTCGGGATCTGGTGTTTATGGGATATGTTATTCCTTACAGAGTAAACAAAGAAAAGATGCAGATAGAAATTATAGGTATATTTTCTGCGAATGAATGGGGGATGTAGACCCTCTTCCTTGCTTCAAAGCTGGAGCTTTGGAGTGAGTGGAAGTGTATTTTCAGCGTCAGACCCTAAAGTTTCATGACTTAAAAGTGCAAAATGACTAATAAACCTCAATAAGCTCTTTCATCTTTTGATACTGCTTTTTGTCTCTGCAATATCTACGTAGTCCAGTCAAAGTTGTTTGCCCAAATTCATCTATTATATTTGGGTTAGCGCCTTTGCTTAGTAGGTATTTTACCAACTCAAATCTATTGCAACCTTTGGCAGCTACGGTGAGTGCTGTTTCGCTTTTTTTGTATTGTTTGTTGAGATCCGCACCGTCACTGACCAGTGTATCAACAATCTCCATATCTGCCCCTACATCGATGGCCCATGTTAGCGGGAGTTGATCATATTGGCCAACTTTATTTGGATCTACTCCAGCATCAAGAAGGAGCTTAACTGCATGCAGATTGCCATAAGAGATCGCAGCAAAAAGGGGGGTGGCGCCTTTGGCTCCTTTGACATTGTTCTGATCTCCTTGGGCTATGATTTTTTCCAGTTCTCTGTCACGTTTGTGAACAATCATAGCAAATATTGGATAAGAGAAGTTTTTTAGATCCCGCTGATAGGCTCTCTCTTTCTCTTTTTTTGCTTCTATTTCTGCTTGGCGAAGCTCTTCCTCAATTTGTCTCTTTAACTCCTCCTCTTTTCTGTCACGCTCTTTTTTGCGTTCAAAAAATTTTGGATAATGCCTGTAGAGTATATCAAGCCACTCGACTCCTTTTTTTATTCTATTTTTGCTAATAGTAGATTCATTAAGCACTCCATTCGATGAATGTTCTCTGTTATCAATGTATGCTGGAATGAATTTGTTATCATAAATTTTTTGGACTGGGATATCATTGTTGCATATCGCTTTGCTCTTGTTGACATCAAACGGATCGATAAATTTTTTTATTATGCTACTTACATCATTGAGGTCGTAGTCATAAAAATGCCTGCCCATATGGTCTTCGTTCTTTTTTGCTTTTATAATAAGTTCTTTGGTATTGGCGTATCGGTTTCTAGCATTTTTATAGAAGTTGCTTCCCCCACTGATCCAGTCACTACTGTTATGCTCCTGCACCAAAACTTCAATACAGTTTTGTGTAAGCTCTATCTTGGTATCTGCCTCAAATATATCATACATTCCCTCAGCATAAACAAACTCTTTAGCATACTTCTCCAGCTCTTTTTTGTAATAGAGAATATGCGTATCATTGTAATCGTGTGTTTTGTAAGTGGCATGAAATGAAGCACTGTAGGATTGTTGTTTGCTGGAATACAACATTCCAAAAACAGTTGTATATATGACTGCATACGCTACTATGGATCCAAAACCCAGTAATGCAAATGTCATGATGGCTATCCTCAGATAGTAGAGCGAACTATTGCCATCTTTATGCTTGACACTCTCATTGATAACCACAGTTTTTGAGACAATATCATGTAACATCTGCTTCTTGGAACTGAAAAAGATAACCAGTGGTGCAAGAATATAGATAAGCTGCGGAAGTTGCTGAAGTAATACTGATAGCTCGGGGATCAACTCATGCTGATAAAAGCGTATGATTTGATAGATAGCAAATGGAGCAATACTAAGAAAAAATCTAATGCTGGTCTGCAACAGAGAGAGCCTATCCTCACTATTTAAACTCTTGACCTTGATACCTGATATCAAGTTTCCAATTGTTCCCCCAAATTTAGAGACTGCAAAAGCAAAATAGAGCCAATATATCAAAATCATAATTACTATAAATGGAGAGGAAGAAAACTTATAGCTAAAATGCACAAAAAAATTAGAGAGAAAGAATATAATCGCATAATCAATAATAGCAGCAGCCAGTCTACTGAAAAAACCCGCATATTTAATTTTATTATTATTTTGCATTTTTAGTCTTTTTTCAATAATTATAGCTAAACAATCTACTCTATAATTTTAAAGTCGGTAAGCCGTTTAACATTTTTTGGTGCGTGAAGAGCATTTTCTGTGGGCATTACGCACTACGGGAATTGTTTGTCATATATGTGTTAGACCTGGGTGCGTACCCACGCACCGCCCAGCATGGAAAATATCCAAAATACAATACCTGAATACATCACATTTGATAAATGGTACAAAAAAACAAACATTCGTCATTTTTGGTGCGTGATTACGCACCCTTGCGGAATCTTAGGGTCAGTTACCACCTTAAAAATCCCTTTAAAATATAACAATAATACCAGTTTTTACTAAAATATTTTCAGGGCATTATCCAGTGCAAGTCCTCCACAACCAGAAAATAGATCAATATATGCATTTTCTTCCACTATTTTACCTTTTAATCTAGGTGGGTCTAATTCCCAGACCTTTAAGGTCGCATCATGAGATTCTCGCAACTAGGAGTCTGTCGGACACATGCCACATTTTACCCATCTAAGATATCAAAACTTTTTAAAAAATGAGTAATCCTTAT
>CAMZLC010000037.1 GCA_947311605.1 uncultured Sulfurovum sp. | reverse complement strand
GCCCGACAGCATGAGCGAAGAGATACTTTTTGAAGCGAGCTATATCGCACCCGAAATCATTATTGAAGGGCTTGCGCACAGTGACAGCCAGCCCGATGCACTGTACTATAAAACATCCCGGGGAAGCGAACCTGATCTTGCTTTTGGTATGGCCTATCTGGAATCACTCTGCCATGGTACATGCGAGTGCCGCTACTCCGACAGCACACTGGTGCTGGAGAGTAAGAAGGAGGAGAGAATCATTGCTGTCGATTTTGAACTGCTTGACAGCATCATCGGCCAGGAGACCAACAAAAGCGAAGTCAGCAACATACTCTCCAGACTAGGCTTTCAGGTCCACCGTACCAAAGGTGCAGACAGTTTTGGCGTCACCGTTCCTCCTCACAGGCACGACATAACACACATTCAGGATATTGCCGAAGAGGTCCTGCGCATCATAGGCATCAATAACATTCAGGCCAAGCCCTTGCTGCTCACCGAGAAGGTTAGGCTGACAGAAAGCACCTTGCACTACAAGGCCAAAAGAGACCTGCGCCTGCGTGCAGTGGGCAGGGGGTTTTTTGAGGCGGTGACCTATGCCTTCTCCGATCAGGTCAAACTTGAAAAATATGGGTTCGATACCACCGACAGCGCCCTGAAGCTGCTCAATCCCATCGCCGAAGAGTTCAACAGTATGCGAAGTACCCTGCTGATCAATCTGCTGGATGCCGCCAAGAGAAATATCAGCTATGGCATCAAGCGTATCCCCCTGTTTGAGATCGGCACCGTGTTTGACCGAAATCGAAAAGAGAGCGAAAAGATCGCTCTGCTCTGGAGCGGACAGGCAGAGGCGGACTCCGTTAGCAATCAGGGCAAAGCCGAACCTATAGACTTTGCTCTCTTTGTGGCACATCTGGGTGCTGTCATCGGAGAACTCTCTCTGGAGGCCTGCCAGAGTGAAAACGGGCTCATGCATCCCTACCAGTCGGCCCATATCGTCAAAGAGGGCAAGGTCATCGGGTTTGTCAGCAAACTTCACCCCAGTGCAGCTGAGGCCTACGGCATCCCGGATACACTGATCGCAGAGATGGATCTGGCGCCACTATTGCCAAAGCACATCACCGCCAAGCCCATCTCCAACTATCAAGGTGTCTACAAGGATCTTAGTCTTGTGGTGGAGGAGCATCTTCCCTTCTCTCATATTGCACAGAGTATAGAGAGGATCGACACTGAAATACTCAAGCGGTTTTACCCCGTAGATGTCTATCAGGATGATACCCTTGGGTCGCACAAAAGCGTCACAGTCCGATTTTTCATACAGTCCATGGAGGGTACGCTCTCAGAGGAGCATATTGAGATGTTGATGCAGGAGATACTGGAGCAGCTCGAAACTGACTGTGGAGCCAGACTACGATGAAACAACTCACAGTCACTGCGGCTCCAAAACCCTTCTCCCTCGTCTGCGACACCATAGCCCCGGACAAATCTATCTCGCATCGCTGTGCTATGTTTGCGCTTTTAAGTGATCAGAGATCAGAGATCAAAAATTTTCTTCAGGGGGAGGACACACTCAACTCGCTCCGGATCGTCGAACAGCTTGGTGCCACGGTAGAGAGGATGGGATCTGATGTGACCATATCACCTCCTGCTACACTCTCCGAGCCGGGCACCGTGCTGGACTGTGGCAACGCTGGCACAGGAATGCGACTCTTCTGCGGTCTACTCGCCGGTATCGAGGGGCATTTTGTCCTGACGGGCGACAAATACCTTCGCAGCCGGCCTATGCGCAGGGTGACCGATCCGCTGCGTGCCATCGGTGCGAAGATAGGCGGCAGAGCAGAGGGGAATCTGGCACCACTCTGCATCAGCGGTGGTGCTCTGGAGCCTTTTCGCTACCAGTCCCCCATCGACTCCGCACAGGTCAAATCCGCACTGATCCTGGCAGCGTTGAGGGCCAAAAACCCCAGCTACTATAAAGAATCCTTTCTCAGCCGAGACCACACAGAAAGGATGCTGCGTGGCATGGGTGTAGAGATTACAAAGGATGAAGAGGGATGGATCAAAATCATACCCCCCATCCATCCACTCAAACCACTGAAAATTACCGTACCCGCCGACCCTTCGAGCGGCTTCTTTTTCGCTGTGGCCGCAGCGATCACGCCCGGCGCAAAAACCACTCTCACCAATGTCTCTCTCAACCCCACACGCATAGAAGCCTACAAGGTACTAGAGAAGATGGGAGCGGACATCACCTTCATACTCAAAGAGGATATCTATGAACCCATTGGAGACATTAGCATCTGCTATCAAGAGAGATTAAGGTCGATTACTGTAGATTCTAATATTCCATGGCTGATCGACGAGCTTCCGGCATTGGCGATCGCTATGGCAACGGCGGAAGGCACCAGTACTGTCCGCAACGCAGAAGAGCTCAGGGTCAAAGAGAGTGATCGCATCTCCGCCACACTGGAGGGACTGCAGCGTGCAGGCATTCAGACCAGGGAGCAGAAAGATGGCTATGATATTGTCGGCGGTACACTGCACGATGCAACCATCAACAGCCATGGAGACCATCGTATCGCTATGGCTTTTGCCATCGCCGGCGTACGCTTCGGCATGCGCATAGAGGATATCGCCTGTATCGAGACCTCTTTCCCTAATTTTTATACTATTCTACGAGAGATAAGTGAGGTAAAAGATGGAAATTAGACTGGCATCCTCTTATGGATTCTGTTTTGGGGTCAAACGGGCTATCAAGATCGCTGAAAAAAGCCAAGGAAGCGCCACTTATGGTCCGCTCATACACAACAAAGATGAGATCAACAGACTCAAAGAGGGCTTTGGTGTCAGCCTGGCAGAGAATATGGACGAGGCGGATCAGTATGATTCTATCGTCATCAGGACACACGGCATCCCCAAAGAAGAGCTGGCACAGCTGGAGGCAGAAGGCAAAGAGATATCCGATGCTACCTGCCCTTTCGTTACGACCCCACAGCAAATTGTAGAGCAGATGAGTGAGGAAGGCTACAGTATCGTCATTTTTGGCGATGCAGACCATCCTGAGATCAAGGGGGTGATCAGCTATGCCAAAGATGCCCGAGATGCCTTTGTGGTACTTGACGAGGAGGAGCTCCGAACACTTCCGCTCAAATCCAGGGTCGCTATCGTGGCGCAGACCACGAGAAAACCCACGGACTTTATGAAAATCGTCAACGCACTCATTCTCCAAGCCAAAGAGGTGCGTGTCTTCAACACGATCTGCAATGCAACCTTTGAAAACCAGGACGCTGCAGCAAGCCTAGCCAAAGAGGCAGATATCATGGTCGTCATAGGAGGGAGGAACTCCTCCAACACCAAGCAGCTCTACTCCATTTGTAAAAACTACTGCAACGACAGCTATTTGATCGAAAATGAAGAAGAACTTCAAGCAGCATGGTTCCAAAATAAAGATCTATGCGGCATCAGTGCCGGTGCTTCTACCCCAGACTGGGTGGTACAAAACGTCATCAATGGTATCGAGACGATGCTTTAAATACGGATCCCTTGGGCTCCCCTGACTTTTTCCTCTCAACTTCAACGCGTACCCATATAGACTATTCAGCAGTTTTAAATAAAAAAGAGTATAATTACACCAAATTAGGCAAACACAAGGATAGGTATATGAAGTTCGAAGATATCGAAGTAGAAGAGGTTGATTTTGAAGCGATGCTTGAGGAGTCGTTCAAAAAAACAGAATCAAGAAGTGATCTGGTCGAAGGTACGGTCGTCAAGATCGATGAGGCAGAGGGACAGGCAGTCGTAGACATAGGCGGAGGCAGAGACTCTGTACTCTCTCTGGACGAGATCAGAGACGAAGAAAGTGCCATACTGTTCAAGGTCGGTGATCAGATCAAGGTCGTAACACTAGGCAGAGGACGAATCTCCTATACAGCGGCACTCAAAAGAGTTGCGCTCAACGCGTTCATCGAAGCCTATGACCCAGAGCAGGAGACCATCGTAGAGGGCGTAGTGACCAAGAAGAATAAGGGTGGTTACGTCGTAGAAGTAGACGAATTTGAATTCTTCATGCCTCGCACACTCTCTTACTTGAGCTCCAAAGTAGAAGCAGTAGGGAAAAAAGTCAAAGCAGTAATCGTCAAAGTAGACAAAGAGAGGGGCTCTGTCGTGATCTCCAGAAAAGAGCTGATCGAAAGAGACAAAGCAAAATCCCAAGAGATCGTAGACAAGCTGCTTGAGAGCAAAGATCCCGTCATTGGTGTCGTCAAAAAAATCACAAGCTATGGTATGTTTGTGGATGTGGGTGGCATGGATGGTCTGGTGCATTATTCACAAATCTCCCACAAGGGGCCGGTGAATCCTTCCAAATATTTTGAAGAAGGCGACGAAGTTAATGTCATCGCATTGGATTATGACAAGAAAAAAAGACACCTTTCTCTTTCTATTAAAGACGCAAGCTCTGATCCATGGCAAGAGATTGATGACATCCTTGGCGTAGGCGATACCGTGACAGTAGCGGTAAGCAATATTGAACCCTATGGTGTTTTCGTGGATCTAGGTGAAGACCTGGAAGCCTTTCTGCATGTCTCCGAGATCTCTTGGGATAAAAATGTCAAACACCCCAAAGACTATATGAATGTAGACGACGAGATCAATGTGGAGATCATTGAAATCGACAAAGAGAAGAGAAGACTCAGGGTCAGCCTCAAAACACTCCTACCTAAACCTATGGAAGCCTTCTCTAGCAAACATAGAGTTGGTGACGTGCTTACCGGCACGGTTACCTCTCTCACAGACTTTGGTGCCTTCGTCAAACTCGATGGTATAGAAGGACTACTCCATAATCAGGAGACCTCCTGGGATAAGAGCGTCAATGCAAAAGACCTCTTTAAGACAGGCGATGAGGTCGAAGTCAAGATCATTAAGATCGATGCGGATGCCGGCAAGATCTCTCTGAGCAAAAAAGCACTAGAAGACTCTCCCGTAGATGAGTTTGCCAAAACACATAAAAATGGCGATATAGTCGCAGGCACCGTCAAAGACAAAAAAGATTTTGGTGTCTTCATTGCCCTTGACAACAACGTAGATGCATTGATCAGAACAGAAGACCTCTACCCTCTCAAGTTTGATGAGATAGAGAAAGGTCAGGAGATCAAAGGCGTGATCAGCTTCATCGATTCACAAAGCGGCAGAATCAGAGTCTCCGTCAAAAGACTAGAGAGGCAAGAAGAGCGGCAGGCACTTGATTCCCTCAACAGCGAACAAGATGACAGCATGACACTGGGTGACCTTATCAAAGACAAATTCAAATAAGAGAAAACATGACAATCGTTGTATGTGACCATATCCATGAAAAGGGGCTGGAGATTCTGGCCTCGGATCCTGAGATCAAGATGATAAATGCGGCCGATGAGCCCAAAGAAATACTTTTAGAAAAATTCATTCCTCTTGCCGATGTTGCCATCACCAGAAGCTCTACAGATATAAATGAAAGATTTCTGGAAAGAGCGGACAAGCTCAAGGCTATTGTCCGTGCTGGTGTCGGTGTAGACAATGTAGATATCCCAGGATGTAGTAAACGGGGTATCGTGGTTATGAATGTGCCCACAGCCAACACTATTGCAGCCGTAGAGCTCACCATGACGCATATGTTGAGCTGTGTACGAAAGTTTCCCTATGCGCACAACAACCTCAAGCAGGACAGAGTCTGGAGACGACAGGACTGGTACGGCACAGAACTCAAAGGGAAAAAACTGGGCATCATCGGTTTTGGTAATATCGGCTCCCGTGTAGGAAAACGTGCCAAAGCATTTGAGATGGATATTGTTGCCTACGATCCCTATATCAACCCCTCCAAGGCAACGGATCTGGACATCGCCTACGCCAACGATTTTGAAGAGGTTCTCTCCTGTGATATCATCACGATTCATACACCCAAAACGGACGAGACCAGAGACATGATAGGCAGCGAAGAGATCGCCCGCATGAAGGACGGTGTCATCCTGATCAACTGTGCCAGAGGCGGGCTCTACAATGAGCAAGCTCTTCTTGAGGGGCTCAAAAGCGGCAAAATCGCTATGGCGGGGATCGACGTCTTCGACAAAGAGCCTGCCACAGACCATCCTCTTCTAGACCTCGACACTGTCACGGTCACGCCTCATCTGGGTGCCAATACCAAAGAATCACAACAAAATATCGCTATCCAGGCAGCAGAGAATGCGATCGCATCCGCCAAGGGGATCTCCTACCCCAATGCGCTAAATCTGCCTATCAAAGAGAGTGAACTACCTGATTTCCTCAGACCCTATTTGGAACTGACACAGAAAATCGGACACATGAGTGCACAGGTCACCAAAAGTGGCTTGCAATCTATGAGGATCACCACCTCCGGCAAAGTCTCCGAATACATTGATTCCTTGACGACTTTTGCCACAGTTGGCGTACTCAAAGAGTCACTTGGTGACCAGATCAACTATGTCAACGCAGAACATGTGGCAGCAGAAAGAGGCATGCATCTCGAAAAAGAGACTGCCCACTCCGGATCAGGTTTTGAAAACATGGTGACACTCAGGCTTACTACCCAAAATGGCAATGTCTTCAAAATCAGCGGTACCGTACTGGGAGATTCTGCGCAACGCATCGTGGATATTGATGGGTATGCTCTAGAATTAGCGCCCAAAGGTAATCTTATCCTCTTCAAAAACAGTGATGAACCGGGGGTGATCGGTGATGTGGGACGACTCATTGCCGATCATCATGTCAACATCTCTGATTTTAGACTAGGGAGAGACGGAAAAGGCCATGCACTGGCTGTCGTGAAAGTTGATGACGCTGTCAGCAAGTCTCTAATGACTGATCTTGAGGCACTTGACGCCTGTATTAGTGCTAGATCGGTGATGATTTAGGAAAATGCGCCCTTGTATTCAGGCATCGTTTTGAGCTTCAGGTAGATCATAGCGGACATAACTGCATCATTTAACGCATCATGCTTCCCCAAAAAAGGAAGATGCAACGCATTCATGATCGCATCAAACTTGAGATCTACAAACTCATACGAAGAGGATTTTCTATATCTCCTGTAGTACATACTGGAGAGCTCAATCGTCTCATTTGGCAAGGGTATACCTATATACCTCTTAGTGTATTGGCTCACTATTTGGTGATCAAATCCGATGTAGTATCCTGCAATAGGTCGATTTTCTATGAAGTCCAGAAGCTCTCGAATCGCCACTTCTGCCTCAACGGCATGGGCAAGATCGCACTCCCTGATATGGTGTATCTTGATACTCTCTTGACTGATCCCGGTACTTGGTTTCAAAAAGCGCTCAAAAGAGCGGTGCATCACTATCTTGTTGTCACGAATGATCACGGCACCTATCGAGAGTATTTCATCCTTTTTGGGATCCAATCCTGTCGTTTCCGTATCCAAGACCACCAGCTCAGTGCCCGTATACGGCTGCAACAGTATCTCATATTTTTTATCTTTGAGTGCGTTTCTGCTTTGCTTTCTCCTCCATGCTTTAAACATCAGAGATTATCCAAGCCAAAGTGTCGCACAATAAACTTTTTGAATTTTTCCACGATCTGCAAACTATCTTTTAATAGATCCCGCTGTATTTTGCTCATACGATCCGTATCTACCGCATTCCCTACCTTTTTATCCTCCGCAAGTATACGAAGCTGCTGCTCTAGGCGGATGTACAGCAGTATTTCAAAAGCCTCAGTCAGCTCATTTGCCATCGTTGCGTCCACTATCTCTTTTGCTTTGAGTGCCTTGATCCTCTCTACCGTAGAGAGTGCGGTGATGCTATACGCCAGAGAGAGAGACCTAATGCCCTGAACGATAGGAAAGATTCCTGCTTTTTTGAGATCGATCTTTCTGTCTCTATGCAAGAAGGTACTAAAAAATCCAACCGGTGTCTCAAACAGGGTTGTGAGCTTGGCAAATCGAGCCATGTAGATATCGTTTCCCCTGTCTATGTGTGCCAAAATCGTATGTTTTAGATCTTCAAGAAGCCTCTTGTCCCCCACTACGCATCGCGCATCAAAAAAGATAGAAAAATACATATAGCTGTCCATATCAGGATATTCGATCCAATGGATGATCTCTTTTTTATAGTCCGATTCACTTTTGCACCAGTAGGGGTTGGAGACCATGATCTTTCCATCACAGGCAGGATAGCCAAAACTGATAAGTGTTTCTGTGAATTTTTGCATGATTTCACTGTAAAGCTTAATATCTACACCGTCACGGATAATCAGACCATTGTCCTGATCCGTGCGCAGTATCTGCTCTCCCCTCCCCTCGCTCCCCATGATGATCAGAGCACAATCTTCACGCAGTGTTTCCGGCAACAGCATCTCAAAGAGCCTCGTAAATACTTTTCGATTGATTTCCGAGATCAACTTGGCGATGTAGCGTGCCTTGACACCTTGTGCATGTAATTTTTTGACGATATTCACATAGCCTTGGCTTGCCTCTCTGAGGGTCTCAATGTTCTTTGCTTTTTCTATTTTTACAGTAGCCAGTCTGGAATGGTTGGCAAAATAGCTCAAAATATCTATCTGCTCCAGCATACCGACAATTTCCCCCTGATCTTTGACCGCAACACGCTTGATATTTTTTTGGATAAGCAGAAGATAGACATTAAATAAAAAATCTTCTTTCTCCACTGCTACAATAGGAAAACAGGCCATCTCTCCGATGGTCGAAGAGAGATCTAGCGTCTCATTCGCCAATGCTGTCTTGATGTCACTGTCGGTCACAATCCCACATGCACCATTCTCTCTCACTACAATCGAAGAGCTCTTCATTTCTACTGATTTTTTGATTGCACGTGAAACGAGGGTACTCGCATCTACAATGCAGGGCTCGTGCAGGTAGCTATCCATGACTCTAGCTATCATAAAACTTCCCAGATCAGAGGATGTTTCTCGATTTTTCAGATAGGAAATTCTCTCTACAACATCCATCAGGTAAAATTTTCTGAAACTTGCCTGCTCGTCAAAAAGCTTCATGAAACCTTTCCGACTCAACTCATAGCAAATAAGGTCTTCTGTCACTACATAACTGCTTGCACTCCTGCCTTCGATCAGTGCCTCCGCATCAAACCCTTCATTGGCATGATAGACGCGTAAAAGCTCATGTTCTTTACTGTATACCTTGACCTCGCCTTTGATAATGAGATACAGGGCAGAAGGAGCGGCACCCAACGCAATCAGTGCATGCTCTTTGGGATAAAAGCCTATCTCGGCATACTGCATGGCTTTTTCAAGCACAGCACCTGATAGATCACAGAAGGGATGAATGGATTGAAAAAATGCTTTTTGGTCACTGAAGCTCAAAAGATATCCTCATATTGATATAGAGGTAGACTGACAGTACCGTCAATACACCCCTATACCAAGGGGAGGAGCCCCACAAGAGTAGGGGCTACCATCCATCAATGGTCGTGTGCTTCTCCTGCCCCACGGGGAATACGAATATTCTCTACGAGATCCTGTATATGCTGAGGCGGAGGCGCAGTCATACGAGAGACGATATAGGCCACAATAAAGTGCAGCACCATCCCTAGTGTACCGATACCTGTAGGGGCAATACCCCAAAGATAATCCGCCTTGTCTCCGCCCATAAATACAAAGTAGATAATGTATCCGAAGGTAAAGATCAATCCGGTAGAAATACCCGCAATGGCACCTTCCTTGTTCATCCTTTTGTCAAAAATTCCCAAGATAATAGCAGGGAAGAAGGAGGCTGCCGCCAATCCAAAGGCAAAGGCAACCACCTGTGCCACAAACCCGGGAGGATTGATCCCTAGATACCCTGCCACCACAATCGCGGCAACTGCTGCCAACCTTGCTGCCATGAGCTCGGACTTTTCACTCAGCTTCGTTTTGCCTGTCGCAGGATCGTTGAAGATGACTTTTCCAAGCAGGTCATGCGAGATCGAAGCAGAGATCACCAGCAACAGGCCGGCTGCCGTAGAGAGTGCTGCTGCCAATCCGCCTGCTGCGATCAATGCAATTACCCAGTTTGGCAAGTTCGCAATTTCAGGGTTGGCCAAAACAATGATATCTCTGTCTATATAGACTTCATTATCAAACGGCTTCGCCCCCTTTGCGCCCACAGCATTGGTGGTGAGTCTATGTCCATCAGGGGCTGTTTTTATACCATCAAATGCCGGCTTTCCTTTGGCATTGTCGAAAGCTTTTCCTGCAGCATACTGTATCTTTCCATCACCATTTCTATCATTCCATGCCAGCAGGGAGCCTTTCTCCCAGGTCTGAAACCACGCACCGTGATTTGTTCTGCCATCCTCTTTCTTGACACCTTCAGTTACCCACTGTTTGTACTCAACATTCTGCACTCTGTCAATGATATTGACGCGTGAAAAAGCAGCGACCGATGCGACAGTTGTATAGAGTATGGCAATAAAAAGCAATGCATACCCCGCAGATGCTCTGGCATCTTTCACCTTGGGTACCGTAAAGAACCGCACAATCACATGCGGCAGTCCTGCAGTACCCACCATCAGCGCCACTGTCAGCATGAACATGTTCCATAGGTTGCCAGGCTGCGTATACTCTTTGAACCCAAGGTCAGCAAGCGATTGATCCAGTGCATGCATCAGGAAAGTACCTTGTGGAATCACTTGTACGCCATCATTAAAATCAAATGTGGTCGTAGCGAAGATACCAAGCTGAGGCAGGAAGGTATCCGTCACCATCAACGAGAGGAATATCGCAGGGATCAGATAGGCGATGATCATCACGGTATACTGTGCGACCTGTGTATAGGTGATACCCTTCATGCCGCCCAATACCGCATAGATAAAGACGATGACCATGCCAATGACCACGCCAGTATTGACGTCCACCTGTAAAAATCTAGAAAAGACGATCCCCACACCCCTCATCTGCCCTGCCACATAGGTAAAGGAGACAAAGATCGTCGCCACGACAGCCACGGTTCTTGCTACATTGGAGTAGTATCTGTCCCCGATAAAATCAGGTACTGTAAATTTACCAAATTTCCTCAAATAGGGTGCCAAAAGCAAGGCGAGCAGCACATAGCCGCCTGTCCAGCCCATCAGGTAGGCACCACCGTCACTTCCCTTGTAGGAGATCAGTCCCGCCAGAGAGATAAACGACGCTGCACTCATCCAGTCTGCCGCCGTTGCCATGCCATTCGCTATTGGGTGTACGCCACCACCTGCCACATAGAAATCTTTTGTCGTTGCTGCTTTTGCCCAGATCGCTATCCCTATATAGAGCGCAAAAGAGAGCCCCACAAAAAGATATATCAGTGTTTGTAAATCCATATGCTATCTCCTACTCATGTACATCATATTTTTCATCAAGCTTATTCATCATTCTGACATAGATAAAAATCAATATCACAAAGACATAGATAGCTCCCTGCTGTGCAAACCAGAATCCCAGTTTCACTCCGCTGATCTCAATCGTGTTGAGCTGATTGATAAAGATGATTCCTGCCCCATACGAAACGATAAACCACACTGCCAGCAGCTTCAGTATCGTAGAGATATTTTCTCGCCAATACGCTTTGGCTTTTTCTTCGGTCATGCTTTCTCCTTTGTTGTGCATAAAAGTACAGTTTCATTGTAGGCACACAAAATAGCATATGCGTAGCATTGACGTTTTTACTACACGATTCAAGAACCAACGAGGAGAAATGTAGCGTTTGGTTACAGATAGAACATTACTTTTTATTATGGATCAAGATTTCTTAAGCCGATACCCCACGCTTTTAATACTTTCGATCAAATGCTCTTTGAGTACAGATCTGACGCGATGCACCTCTGCACGGATCGTAGCATTGTCCACATGGCCATTCTCCCAGACATAGTACCGCAGGGTATCAAAATCTACAATTTTCCCACCAAAAGAGGCCAGAAGATCCATGATCTGAGACTGTTTATGCGTAAGGGGCTGATCCTCTCCATCAAACATCAGCTTTTTTCTTTCCAGGTCATAACTGTAAAACTTGCTTAGCTGTATCACGGTCTGAGAGCTGATATTGGCTATTTTCAGTAATCTGTCTATATGCAGTGTCAGCTCCTTGAGATGAAAGGGTTTTTTGAGATAATCGTAGCAGCCAAGCGCATAGGCCCTGCTGATCTGTTCGATCTGCGTGATCGCCGAGATAAAAATAGTCGGAACGAAAATCTTCTCATGCTGCAGCCTCTCCAGCAGAGAGAGACCATCTACAGAGGGGGTATTGATGTCAAAAACAAACAGGTCGTAGGTCTCCTGCTTGATAGCCTGATATGCCTCCTCTCCATCCTCATAAGCATCGACGATATACCCTGTCTCCTCCAGGTACTCCTTGATAGCACCCTGCAACATAATCTCATCTTCCAGCAGCAATAGTCTCATCAGAACCTCCTTCAAAATAATACTTAAACAGTGTATGCACTTCATCCGAGTAGACCTCTACCTGCACTCCTGCGCTGTCGCAAATAGATTTTACAATTTCCAACCCCAATCCAAAGCCCTCTACCCTGCTCTCCTCACGGTGAAAGGGTTCAAATATCTTTTGGGTATCTTTGATCTTTGGCGAATAGGTCTGAAATACCAAAACAGCTTTTCCTTTTTCCCTATACAGATTTACCTGAATATCCGTCTCTTTTTTTGCATATTTAATGGCATTGGAGAGATTGTTGTCTATCACTCGTTGCAACTCTATGTCACTAAAACAGATCAGGATACCTGATTCGATCTGCGTATGTATCGTATGCTTATTCCCCTCTGCCACTTCTTGAAAGAAACGGATTCTCTCCAGCAGAAACCCAGAGAAGTCAATCCACTCTTTTGGATACGCAAAGCGGTCTTTTTTGACCATATAACTCAGATCATCGTAGAGTGTGGCGATCATTTTGGCACCTGCTTCTATCTTGGACATATAGCGATCCTCCCCATGCTTCATGCGGTAGATATCGATATGTGTCATGATCACTGCCAATGGTGTGTTCATCTCATGGATACTTCTCTGGATAAAGGCATCCTGCGCCTGCACTAGCCCCTCACTAAACTCTTTCTCTTTGGCGAGGAGCTGATTTTGCTCCAAGAGGTTTTGGGTTTTTTGGGCAACCTTTTTCTCCAGGGATTTATTGAGTGCCTTGAGTCTGTTTTTCCTTTCATGGATTTCATCTACCATGCGATTGATATAGATGGTCATTTTTTTGAACTCTTTAAAGCGAATATCCCTATCATCTATGAGGACATACTCACTGGAAGCTCTTTTGAAAAAGTGATTAAATCGTTTGATCTCTCGTCTGATAATATAGTTGATCACTTTCACGCCGATCAGTCCTGCAGCAAAAAGCAAGGTCATCAGCAGCATGATCTTGAGCAGATAGGCGGAGAGTTTTTTCTTCAGTACCTCTTTTTTAGCAACGATTACCTTGTCCGCTTCATCTAGATACACACCGGTACCTACCATCCAGTCCCAGGGCTCAAATGCTCTGGCATAGGAGATCTTCGGGCTCCGTTCTTTGGTTGTGGGTTTGACCCAGGTGTACTGCACGAAGCCCCCCTCTTTTTGCTTGGAAACATCGATCAAGTCTTTGATCACCTGTACGCCGTTGGGGTCTTTGTAGCCGTAGAGGTTTTTCCCGATATTTTGCGGCTGTACGGGGTCTGAAAGGCAGGTGCCGTCATAGTCGTAGACAAAGATATACCCTGTTTCATCCGGTCTACCGTAGAGCTGGGAGATGGCATTGGTGATCTGTCTTTTGAGCACCCCCTCATCTACGGTCAATTTTCTTACATAGTACTCATTGGCGATAAATTTCAATACCCTGTTGGTGTCAAAAACTATACTCTCTTTTTGCTCTTTGATGTAGTTGCTTCGTATACTCTTCGCCTCTTGGTCAAAATGTCTGTATTCACTATACACGGCATAACTTACAAGCAGAGAGATCAGGAAAAATATCGCCAGCATCCCTCTCACATAGATAGAGGTGATACTATGATTCTGAAACGGAACAAGCAGCTTCTTGAGTCTGTGCACGATACATCCTGAGGTGTGGTTTTTGGCTCCATTATCTCAAATTATGCATTAGAATCGCCTAATATTCTGCAAAGGCTTAGTGCATGGGTGTTTGCAAAGTATCGACACCTCAAGGGTATTTCCGCTGGGTAGGTTCACCCTTAGGTGAATCGATGATGCTCCATTGGCTGCGCAATGTACCCTTTTGCCCTATTTTTGCTATAATACCTTTTCGTCCATTTTATTGACAAGGAGTAGCGCATGGCAGCAGCATTGGTATTACTGGCAGAGGGTTTTGAGGAGATAGAGGCGGTTTCTATTATTGATATCTTGAGGCGTGGCGGGGTGGAGGTGCACAGTGCCTATATTGACGGTGAACTGGTCACCGGAGCTAATGGCATTACTCTCCAGGCAAACATCGCGCTCAAGGTGGCCTTTCCGGATGACTATGATGCGATCGTCCTGCCCGGTGGCTGGGATGGTACCCATCGTCTGGCAGAAAATCCTCTGGCACAGACGATGATCAAAAAATTTGCCAGTGACGGCAAATGGGTAGCAGCGATGTGCGCCGCACCTTATGCGCTGCATGTGGCAGGCGTCCTGAGTCAACGATATACCTGCTACCCCTCTGTGGAGGAGCAGATCCGTCCGGCAGACAGAGTAGCCGATGAAAAAGTCGTCATAGATGAAAAAGTGATCACCTCTCAGGGGCCTGGCACTGCGATCTGCTTTGGGCTGGAGATCATCAGACAGCTTGTGGGCGACGAGAGCTATAAGACTGTACGAGAGGGGACGCTGTCTACTTTTTGCTAGATCAGGATTTTGGGAGACAGAATTAAAGTAGCAATGAGGATAAGAGGGCTATACTTGTAGTTGCTAAATAGTGTTTATTTAGATGCATGAAAGTATTCAAAAATACTGATTACTTTATGCATAAGCACTGTGAGGACAAACTACTTTCACAAAGGCGAGTGATACAATGGAGACAGAAATCTATGAAGTTCTGATCGTTGGCGGCGGTGTTTCGGGAGCGGCTCTTTTCTATGAGCTGAGTTACTATACAGATCTGAGCAAGATTGCACTCTTGGAAAAATATTCCGAGATTGCCATGCTTAACTCCAATGCAACAGCTAACTCTCAAACCATTCACTGTGGGGATATAGAGACAAATTATACGCTGGACAAGGCCAAGCATGTGCAGCGCACGGCAAAAATGATAGAGAAGTACTGCCTGCAGCATGGCTATGAAAACAAGATCATGTTCAAGCACCAAAAGATGGCGATAGGTATTGGGTACGACGAGTGTCGTTTTATGACCAAGCGCTACGAAGAGTTCAAGGTGTTATATCCCTATCTTGAACTTTATAACAAAGAGGATTTGGAAAAGATAGAGCCGGCACTTATCTTTGACGAGAAGGGGCGTGGCAGAAATGAAGAGATCGTCGGTGTCGGTGCCAAGGATCAGTACACCACCGCCAATTTCAAAGCACTGAGCGACTCCTTTATAGAGAATGCCAAGCTGAATAAAGAGATTCAGGCAGATGTCTTTTTCGATGCACAAGTAAGCAAGATAGAGAAAAAAGATGGCATTTTCCATTTGGAGACAAAGGATGGCAGGCATTTTCAGGCCAAAATGGTGATTGCCAATGCAGGAGCGCACAGTCTGTTTTTGGCACACCAAATGGGGTATGGGCTGGATTATGGTCAACTGCCTATGGCAGGGAGTTTCTATAAGGCGCACAAGCGCATACTCGTAGGCAAAGTCTATATGGTGCAAAACCCCAAACTGCCATTTGCGGCACTGCACGGGGATCCGGATATTACGCTGGATGACCACACCAGATTTGGTCCGACGGCCTTGGTATTGCCCAAGCTTGAGCGTTTCAGGAAGGGTACTTATCTAGACTTCTTCAAGACACTGCGGCTTGATATGAATATCGTCAGGATATTTGTAAAT
The DNA here is from genome assembly GCA_947311605.1 of uncultured Sulfurovum sp. Taxonomy (GTDB): domain Bacteria; phylum Campylobacterota; class Campylobacteria; order Campylobacterales; family Sulfurovaceae; genus JAAXPZ01. The sequence continues at coordinate 4,123 of CAMZLC010000037.1, read as the reverse complement.
CTACTCAAAGACAAAGATATCCGAAACTACATCTTGAGAAACTTTCTTTTCGAGGTGCCCTATCTCGGGAAGCGAGCCTTCTTGAAAGATGCCAGAAAAATTATCCCTTCCTTGCAGGCAGAGGATATTGAGTACGCCAAAGGCTTCGGAGGTGTCAGAGGGCAGATTTTGGACAAGACAAACCAGAAGCTCATGTTGGGAGAAGCCTCTATCGATACCGGAGAGGGGATTATCTTCAACATGACACCTTCTCCCGGTGCGACATCCTGTCTGGGGAATGCCCAGCGTGATGTAGAAAAAATCTGTGCCTATCTAGGCAAAACATTTGATGCAGCACGATTTGATCAAGATTTAGTCGAGGAGGACACCCATGCATAAGTTACTTTATATCACTGACCAGGAAGAGTACAGTGACAATGGCACAATATCATCACTGTTTGATAAGCACTTGAGAGAGTATTGGGAGGTGGATATTGTCTTTATCACGAGATACAAACACAGCTTCCAAAGAAAAGGCAACCACTTGGTTGTACCCAAAAAAGATTGCGATAAGATCATGAGCTACCTGAGCACAGGGAGTGATCCTTCGCAGTATGACTTTGTGATGGTGCGGAACAAGAAGGATGTCTTGAAAAATGTACTCAAGCATAAGGAAGAATTTGGTTACAAGGTGGGCTATAGGATATCCTATCCCAAGAAACACCATGCCCTGGAAGGGGTGAGTGGATATTCGCCTTCTGCCATGTATAAAAGGTTGCTCTATAAGCGCAAAATAGCAGAAAGAGACACGCTGGCCAACCAATGTGACCTATTCCTGCCCTCGTCTGTGGAGGCACATCAAGCATTTTATCCGGATATTACTACCAAATCTTTCTCTGTTTCGGCGGGACTTGATCCTGATACGATCAAGCACCATCAGTTTTCCGACAATAAGAAAACTACTTTCGTGCATGCGGGTTCTATCGGTCCTTTGCGTAGCTTCGACACGGTTCTGGATGCTTTTGAAGCGATCGATAAGGATACATGGCATCTCAATATCATTACCAAGAAGAAGGAGTATATCAATACCCTACTGCGCCTCTACCCCACCATTAAAAACAGCATTACGGTGCATGAAGCCGTCTATACGCGGGATGAGTTGAGAGAGGCGATAAACAAGAGTGATGTAGGCATAGCTATGTTGCCGAATCTAAAGTTCTTCGATACGGTCATTGCAAACAAGGTTATCAGCTATTATGATTGCGCCTTGCCTACACTGATGACCTCCAACAACAAAAACCATTCCATATTTTCAGAGGATGAAGCTTTCTTTGCTCCCTTTGATACGCAGGAGATCACCCGATCGCTCGAAGAGCTGATTTCCCTGCCTCGGGAAAAACTAAGCGAAGTGGGAAACAATGGTCAGGAGAAACTTCTCGAGCTCGATAGAAACTATCAAATACTGGCGCAGGAATTGGCCGAAACAATGGATCAGCTGGTAGAAGAGAGATAGCCTACTCCAGCATTTTTTCGATCGCCTCTACGGAGGTGTCGGTCATATCGAGATCCAGATGTCTTGCATCTTCGACCTCCACCAGTGCGACATCCAGGTCTGCTTTTTAGCCAGCGCATAAAAATCCTTGCTGATACGGGGTCTGGAAATAGTGTCCTTGCTGCCGTAGATCAAAAGATACTGGGTTTTTTTGTCCAGTCTGTCCATGTAATCATCGACAAATATCAGTCCTTTGGCGTGCTCTGCACCACGGGCGCGGTATCTGCCCCCCGCCAGCGCTATATGACTGATCAACCCGGGATGATAGCCTGTCAGTGTGGCACCCATGCTGGCACCGGCAGAGTGTCCGATATAGTTAACAGTATCTGCATGATAACGCTTCTTAAGTGCCTGAATGAGCTGATCCAAGAACTGGACGTATGCTTGGGTGGCAAAAGGCTTCTCTGTACCTTTGTGCGAGAGTGCATGGAGATGATTGGTAGAGGAGCGGGAGTATCCTGGCAGCGCGACTGCGACAGTCGTGATGTCTGTGGTCAGATTGATCGTCTCGGCAAAGGGCGTATAGCGTGCGAGTATATCGGTGCCTGCCTTCCAGGTACCGTGCACGATGACGGTCAGTGCATTTTTTCTTTCTCCCTCTATGGCGGCATACTCGATACATTCACCTCCGGCGAAGATGAAGGTGCCTTTCTGTGTTTCGCAGACCTTTTTTGTGATTTTAGCGGCAGTGAGAGGAGAGAGTATCCCGAGCATCAGTATGGAAAATAAAAACTTTTTCATTAGACTTCCTTATATAATATAATTTATTATCAAAATAGTATACCTTAAGAGTCGGGCATATTCCTTAAGAATGGCAGAGGAAAACTCAAGTTTTTATTGTTTACTTGCAGCAAAACAGATGAAGGACAATAGATGAAAAAATTACTCTTTGGCACAGTAGTGGCAGCGGTGCTCGTATTGGCTGCGACCGGGTGCGGAAAAGACAAGAATAAGGCGCAAACGGCCAGTGCAGACAGTGCCGTAACCAAGCATATAGATACCGCTGCCAGAAAAAAGGTATTTGAGACAAAATTGACTGCCATGAAGCAATATGGGCTGAATATCAACCGTACAGCCGACAGCGAAATGCAGGCGCACTACCTGATAGAAGTCAAAGACACACAGAAGAGTGTGCAGGCACTGCTCATGTGGCTGAATGCAGGCAACACCTCGCCTAGAGACCGCAAGATATTTGTCAAGCTTCTGAGCAACATGAAACATTTTGCGATGGATGTGGACTGGGCAAAGTATGCAGAGAACAAGCCGCAGAGTGTCTTTGTCTATTTTGTCGGAAGTGGCAAGGAGAAGGAGCCCGTCAGGTCACTTGCTCAGAAACAGGCACTTGGTGCCTACCTCACCTATGGTGACAAAGATATACTCAAAGAAGTAGCCATCAAGGATATCGACAGCCAGTTGACAGCGGGTAAAAAGACGACAAAAGTATCACTCAAGGGTGCAAAAGCGATCATCGACAAAATGCCGACCAAGCAGGATCCGGCAAGCAAGATGCATCTGGATTTCGGCATATTCCACTATCAGGTCGATACCAACTATACTACTGACAACAACCAGACAGCCATCAAGACAGCACGATTCTCCTACGGCAACGGCAGCTGTGGTGTGGACAAGAGCAACAGTTATCTAGGAGAGATAGCCTGTCACTTCCCCTCCTTTTCTTTTGAAGAAAAGAAAGAGAACACAAGTACTACTGTACATTCAGAAGAGTGGAGGCTCCAAACAGTCAGCACGGCCAAAGCAGGAAAAATGCAAAGTGTCGGCTCTTTCAAAATAGGTACTATAGGGATCAAGCATGAAGGCGATGAGAAACCTATGACCGTCTCTCTCAATGATCTCAACATGGAAGTCACGGCAAAAAATATCGACGAATCTCTCATCAAAGCACTCTATACGCTGGCATCTACCCCGCAAAAGGAGAGCAACCAAAGTATCCAAAATACGATGAAGATCATGGGAGATATGTTTTCACGCGGTATGGGTATCGACTATCTCCTCTCTATCGCATCCATAGACGGCAAGGCTGGTCCCGTGGGCAAGCGCAAACAATTCAAGGCCGAAGCGATCAGGGAAAAGGGCACGGTTGCCTTTACGGATACCTATGACTTCAAGGGTCTGACGACGATCAAGGGTATCACTGTCACAGACGAGATCAAAGGAGAGACGCTCTTTGCGCTCAAAGAACTGAAATTTGGCACACAGGTCAGTAAACTGTATAATCTTATTCCTGGATTTATGGAGTTTGCCGGCGATCTGGCTATGCATCCGACACAGACAGAGCCTACAGCTGAAGAGAAGCAGAAGCTCATAGCTATCGGGATGAGAATGGTCAATGATGGTTTTAGTCAGGCGTATTCGCCTCTGTCGATAGAGAGGATCAAGATCGCTGAGGCTAAAGTGGATTATGGCAAGATGCAGTTGGATCTGGATGCGACATTGGCAAAAAATAGCGTGAAGCTGAGCAGCCCTATGTCTGCCATGCAGCTTCTCGCCTTTCTCCAGGCGGACGGCAAACTGGTCTTGAACAAAGCTGATCTAAAAAGTATGTCCAACAGTTTCCCTCCTCAGGTCATGGCG
>CAMZLC010000036.1 GCA_947311605.1 uncultured Sulfurovum sp. | reverse complement strand
CTGCCATCACACACCACCACCGCACCAACAGCAGGATTGGGGTAGGTCAGGAGCTGATGCTTCCACGCTTCATCGAGGGCTAGCTGCATGTAGAATTCATTGGTCAAGTTTTTCCCTTTTTATTTTAGTTTTATTTTTTCAAAAAAAGAACAAAAAACCATAAATAGGAGGTTTTTGTGGTTTCTTTTTCCATTTTCTTTTTTTCGTTTTTTATTTGGCAATACCTTATCGCTAACAATAAGTCCACGAGACTCTAAAAGAGATACCTGTTCATCATAGCCAAGATGTATTTTTGTGAAGTTTTGAGAAATCATAAGAAGCACTTCCTCGTTGGCACATCATAAAGAGGTGAAGGAAGTATGTTGGATGTGCTATATGCAATTGTATTATAAATGTCAAAGTTCATGCTGAAGCTCATCGTTGGATACATGCCTGAATGGTAGGATAATGTCCTGTTTTTTCCAGACGACTTTTTGCTCAGATTTATTTTCACATCAATTATACCGCCTTCTCCATAAAATCTTTTACATCTTCAAACTCTTCAAAATGAAAATTTTCGTCTATCATATTCTCTTATTGATACCCTTTGGTGAAGGTCTCTTGCGTGATCTACTCTCTCTGTTTTGAATATGGTTTGCAAAATACTGCTTCACCCTTGATATGCTATTTTCTCTAATAAGAATGTTATGTATATCAATAAGAGTATCCACATTTTCTGATCGCATATCCCATATAATCATAAAATCATAATCTCCATGAATATCATAAATTTCATATGTGATGCGGGAGGTTTTAGCATCCACCGCTTTTTTAATATTTTTCTGAAAATCTACATAAGCTATTGGCTCTTTGGCTTTATAATAGGAAAAAATTTTTATTCCGCCTTGAACTTGATCTGTATTTGGCAAAGTAAAAATAGAATTTGTACTAACAAATACTTTTTTGTTTCTTTCTAAGATGCTTTCTATTGTATTCCATATCTCAGTCTGCTCTACACATATATGAAATATAAGATCCTCTGTGCCTAAAGACTTGTATATCTCTATAGTGTAAGTATTTTTGCTTTCGCAGCTACTGTACTCCGTCTCGATAATTTTCATTATCTGATTTATATTGTGCGTATCGACAAGTAGAATAAGCATATATGCATCGACTTTGTTTTCAATAGCTTCATTTCTACTGGCACTATCTTGATTGTCTTTTTTTATCAGCTTCAATAATGAATGCTTTTCTATACTTTTGGCTTTTGCGGCATTGTTGCTTGATGGTAGCACACCAATAGTCATATTATGGTCTTGACCCAAATATACAACATTATTATTACTAGCGGAACTACTTTTACTCTCAATACTCAATATATACGGCTCGGGATCTACCCTTAAATTAGATTCTGAACTAGCTTTCTCTATCATTAATCTTCTAATTATACTACGGTGAGGAGGCTTGTCTTCCGTATCCAACTTATCGAACCTTTCCTTCCATAACTTTGAGTGAATATTTTCTTTTATCATTTCATCAATTTTTTCAAGTGATTCAATAGACCCTTTTAATCCACTTATATACTTAGCCCAATCGTTTATTGTGGCATCTGAATTCTTTCTAAGAATAATACAGTCTGATAAACTAACAAGGATTATTTCCATATATTTGTCATATAATTTATAGGTAGCGACCAAATTCTCATAGGCCTTTTGATTTACTCCTTTTTCAAATCTATCTTCTGGTTTTTTTTCTAGTACTTCTTCTATTAAGCCAGAAAGTTCACTCATATAATTGTCGTCTACATTTTTGAGCTTACTTTTTTCTCTTGGAATGATTAAGGTATCGGGACGAATGTTTATTAATAATGCCTGCCTAAGCAACAAGCTATCTCTTAGATTATGAGGGATGAAATAGATATTTTGCCTATAGCTTCCATCTCTAGTAAAAAATTCACTGCCGTAGTGCTTTCCGAGTGTTTCATGAAAAAATGACACCTTGTAGGCATCACCATATATGAGATAGCCTATATAGTCAGCGGTAAACTCATACAATATTTTTTTTAGGTTCATATGCACAAACGACTTAAAGCTGTCGGAATATTTTTTTTGATTATACTTTTGATCGAAAACTTCAGTAGGATTGAGAGTTAGAAGTGCATCCATCTTAGATTTAATTTCTTCTGAGATATTTTGATATAATTCATCTATAATCTTTCTGAAATTATCATCTCTTTGCAACATTACAAGTATTACTTCATGGTCTATGACTGTTGGTATAGTCCAAACAATATCATGGTAGTAAAAGGAATAATTAACATACTCGACCTTGGTGCTTATCTCTGCAATTCTGTTTGCGTTGTGAGTATCAGAATGAGACCAAAAAGACAAGAGTTCAAGATCGCTATCACTCGTTAAAGATCTTTTCAACTTATTAATATGCCTTTCCAGGAAATCATTTAGTATTTTGCTTGAATATCTTTTTTCATATAATGATACTTGATTCTGATCACTCTCGGCTTCCTGAATAAGCTGAATAGACTTTTGAAAAATTAGAAAATAGTATTTCAGGTATATTTTCAATAATTTTAATACATTTCCATGTACAATATAATATTTCAGCCTATCAGACTTCGCATCTTGTAAAGTTTTAGACTCTTGTTCTTTTTTTTCTTCTATAAAAGTGTAAAAGCTTTTAATATCTTCAATTAGTAACCTATAAGATTTATCTACCCTCGTATCTTTTAAATTACTATGTTTATCCAAATAATCAGCACTATATTTTTCGACTATCCTTAAAAGTGTATTCGTCTCTGCCATTATGGAATAAAATTTCTCCTCAATGAAAGCATTATGAGATGTGAAAAAAATATTATTCTGCATTGCGTTTTCCTATATTATCTTGATATTAATGAACTTATATAAAATGCTAATTGCGTCATATAAATAACAAAAATTCCTTGCAGAATTGAAAAATTACTCTCAATATCAAAGTCTATACTCTTGAGCTCATTCTCAGATATCGCAATTAGTTTAAAATCAGATACCTCTGTATTTTTAAAATATATAAATAAGTTTGGGCCTTCTAAGCTTGAGTCTTCATCGTTCCATACTAGGCTATTATAAATTTTTTCTACAGGTTTGTATACCCAAAACCATATCATAAAAGCAATTATTATTAACGATAAGAAAAAATTACAATATGCAGTACACTTAGATGATATTATTCCTAATGCGACACAGGCAGATAATATTGTTCCTACTACTGCAAGTATCAAAAGCATTAAAAAAGCTTGAGTTAAAAAATATTTTAAATGATCTAGTACAAAAACTTTATTTTTTTTATAGTGATATAGATATTTTTTAAGACTTTCATTACTTTCAGCGTCCTTGCTAGATGAAATAACTAAAAAGTGCTCAGAACTGCGATCCTCTTTAAATTTCACTAGTATGCTATCTAGTGTTTCATTTGGATTACTCCTGATATGAAAGTTTATATATTTATCTGAAAATAAACTACAGTTATTTTGGTAAAGTTTTTCCAAAGAAAAACTAAATACTCCCACTATCTTCTTCCCTTTGCATATAGTCTGCCATAGAGATAGCCTCTTCATTTCCGCCATCAATACTAGACATATCTATAGATAATAATTCTGACATATCTATTGCTACTATATACTTGGATTCTTCTGAAGCTAAAGCCTCTATAGCATGATCTTCTTCTGGGTTAAAAATACTATTTACATCCATCTTTTTTTCTACCCCTTATAAAAAATTGCATTAACTGTACCAAAAATTTCCTTAAAGTAAAGGAATAGCAAGACAGAACCATGATATTAAATCCTACCACTCTATATAGGTTTTGACCGTACCCAGCTGATCGTAGTCGTAGGAGGCTTTGCCGGATTTTGTCTCTACTGTGATACCTTTGTCATCTGCTTCCAGCAAAGTGCCTTTGCCTTTGTCTACGCCGATGACCTTGTATTTGATCTTCTCACCTATGGCATGCACAAAGTGCTGTGGCTTGGTCAGTTTTCTCTCCAGACCGGGAGAGCTGACCTCCAGGATATATCTGCCACCCATAGGTGGTGTGACATCCAGGAGTACAGAGAGCTCTCTGGAAATCTCTGCACAGAGATCCAGAGAGATGCCGCCCTCCTGGGTCACATAGACTCTATAGATAGTCTGCTCGCCCTCGGTGACGGTCTCTGTATCATAAAATGCTGCACCGTTGGCTCGTACAATGTTTGCGATCTGTGCTTCAAGATTCATGTTTTTTGCTCCCGATCTGCTCAAAAAGGGCATCCATTTTACTCATATGCTCAAGCTGTGTATCGAATTCAAAGACAAAGTTCGGTGCCTTGTACCAGCCTTCGCTGTCCCGTATGTGGTTTTTCAGATGGGCAGAGACTTTGCGAAGCTGCTTGAGTGCTTCGCCCTGCTCCTTCTCATCCAAGCCTATCGGGTCGAGATACACTCTGGCGTCATAGCGCCCTCTCGAGCAGACGACCTCAGTGACACTGAGGTGATTGATGCGCGCATCATCTAATGTACTGAAGGCTTCAGGAAGAAGCTCTTTGAGTACAGATTCGGTACGCTTGCGCTTGATCTCGGCGGGGGTCATAGACTCGCCTTCTCCTCGACTTCCTTGAAGGCTTCGATCACATCGCCCTCTTTAATATCATTGAAGTTCTCCAGCATAATACCACACTCATAGCCGTTCTTGACCTCTTTGACATCATCATTGAAACGCTTTAGTGAAGAGATCTTGCTGGTATAGATCACCACACCGTCGCGGATCAGTCGTGCACTGGCGTTTCTCTCGATCATGCCGTCACTGACCTTACATCCTGCGATCGTACCCACTTTGGCTACAGAGAAGGTTTCTCTAACTTCTGCCTGACCGGTGACCTCTTCACTCACAACAGGACTCATCAGTCCACCAAGCAGCGCTTTGACATCATCGATAATGTCATAGATCACAGAGTAGGTCTTGACCTCTACTCCTAGCTCTTTTGCCTTGCTTTTCACTGCACCAGTAGGTCGCACATTGAAGCCTATGATGATCGTATTTTCGCTGGCATCTGCCAAGGTCACATCACTTTCCGTGATACCCCCCACCCCTTGGTGGATCACTTCAACCTTGACCTCTTCATTTTTCAACTCTTCGAGGGCTCCCTTGATCGCCTCCAGTGAGCCCTGAACATCTGTCTTGACGATGAGTGGAAGCTTTTTGATCTGCCCTTCAGCAATCAATGCGCCCAGCTCATCAATCGAAACCTTGGTGCTCTTGGAAAGCTCTTTGGTCCGCATATACTCTTTTCTTTTCCCCGCAAGATCTCTTGCATCTTTTTCGTTTTCCATGGCTACCAAAACTTCGCCTGCCTTAGGCACTTCTTGGAGACCCACCACGGCGGCAGGGGTGCTTGGTCCGATCGATTTCACACGCGTTCCATTGTCGAGAATTAAGTTTTTAACCCGTCCGAAAGTGGTACCGGCAATCACCGTATCCCCCACATGCAGGGTACCGTTTTTGACAATGATATTGGCAACAGACCCAAATCCTTTCTCAAGAGAACTTTCCACGATCACCGCTTTTGCTTTTCTCGTAGGATCTGCTGTCAGTTCCATCATCTCTGCCTGCAGCAGAATGGTTTCCAGCAGGTCATCAATCCCCATGCCTGTATGGGCAGAAACAGGTATGAACTCATACTCTCCGCCCCAATCCACAGAAAGGATATCGATCTCTGCAAGCTGTGATTTGACATTGTCAGGGTTGGCGGACTCTTTATCCATTTTATTGATCGCAATGATAATCGGTACGCCAGCTGCCTTGGCATGAGAGATCGACTCTTTGGTCTGAGGCATCACGCCATCATCTGCAGCGACCACTACGATCGCTACATCTGTGGCCTGTGCACCTCTGGCTCTCATCTCTGTAAAGGCAGAGTGGCCAGGCGTGTCAATGAAGGTAATTTTCTGACCGTTCTTTGCTACCTGATAGGCACCCACATGCTGCGTAATGCCGCCGGCCTCCTTGTCGGCTACTTTTGTCGCTCTGATCTTGTCCAAGAGTGATGTTTTACCGTGATCCACATGACCCATAATCGTCACAACCGGAGCCCTTGTCTCGCTATTGACATCGTCTGATGCATCATAAACATCCACATAATCCAATGCATCCAGAGGATTAATGGTTTTCACTTCCACTTCAAACTCTTCTGCGAGAATCTCAATAGAATCTTTATCTAAAAAGTCATTTTTGGTTACCATAGTACCCAAAGTGAAGAGTACCTTGACCACTTCACCTACATTTTTCCCTACTTTCTCGGCAAATTCATACACTCTCACATCTTCTGGGATACTTATCACGCTTACCTTCTCTTCAGACTCTGCTCTGATATACTTTTTCTTTTTGCCACCACGTCTTATGGAGCGCTTGCCTTGTGGTCTAAACTGTTGTCTATTTTGACCGATACCCTGTGCTGCTCTCTTTTTGGCTTCTGCACGTCGTTTTTCTTCCTGGCGCTTCATCTCTTCGTAGATATTCTTGTCGGAGAAATCCAACAATACGATCTCTTCTTCCTCATACAACTCTACACTTCCGCCAAGATTTCTGTCGCCCAAAATCTCCATTTTAGAACCGGTCTCCTTGGCTTCTGCTATTCTCTTTGGCTTCTTTTTCTTGGGAGGCGTGGGCTGCCCGCCGCCGGCACCCGAGAGAGAAATGCTTTTGCTGGCTCTGACCGGAGCTGGCTTGGCTTTTTTGACGATAGTAATACCCCGTCTTCCCAATATCCTCCTGGGTCTTCGTGCTGGTGCCGCACTCTCTTCTGTGCCCTTGTCTGCAGTCTCGGTTTTCTCTGTGGACTTCGGTTTTTCCGAATCCACCTCTTTGGTCGGAACCTCTTCCGCCGGCACTTCTGTCTTCTCTTTGGGCTCTTTCGCCTTGCTGGCTTTTGGGCCTTCAGATACTTGCTCTTTGGGTAACTCTTTCGCTTCGGAGGTCTCTTTTGCTTTTGGCATCTCTTCGGGCACTTCTTTTTTCTCTGGAGCTTTTTGGGTTGGAGCTTTTTTCTTCTCTTCTTCAGGCTCTTTCTTGGACGCTTCTTTCTTGGATGCTTCTTTCTTGGCAGGCATTTTTCCTGTCATGATGTAATCCATGAGTATTGCAGCCTGATCCAAGCTGATAGAGCTTGCGGCTACCTTGACATCAAAGCCTAATTTTTTTGCTTTTTCAAGCATATCGTTGTTGGACATCCCGGCCTCTGCCGCAATCTCCTGGATCTTTACTTTATCCATTCTTTTCTAACTCCTTCAAAATCGTAGCTAAGTGGCTACGCTCTAGTCTAAAACGCTTTGCCATACCGTACATCTTTTTTTCGTTGAGACTACACGCTTTGCAGAGATAGATACTGCGCCCAAAACCTCGATATGCGACGATACGGTTATCAATCAACTGTAGTCTCATCAATGTTCTTTGGGATTCTCTTTTTCGGCAAGTGATGCACATGCGTATGGGATTGTTTTTTTTCATCGATATTATACCTAAAAGAGTTTAAGAGGGGCTATCCCCTTAACCTTTCAGTATCACCCCATGGTTATCTAGTCTCTTCACCATCACTCTAAAATGAGGAAATTTCTTTTGTAGAATAGTAGCAAGGGCTTCTGCATCATCTTCATAGCTCAAAGAAAAAAAGGTAGAACCACTGCCGGAAAGCGTACTCATTAGTGCACCATTTTCCAATGCTGTTTTTTGCACCTGGATGAGTTCTGGCATCATCTGCATACGTCTGTCCTGATGAATTTTATCTTTGGAGGCAATACGAAGCTGATCCCAGGACTCACCCATAAACAACGCGGTCATATAGGCAGCCCTAGAGAGAGAATAGACCAGCTCATCTTTGGTGTAGGTTTTGGGCAGTACATGCCTTGATCTCGAAGTAGAGATCCTTTTATTTGGCACCACGAGTATTGCGCGAAGATGGCCTGGCATACGACGTTTCTTGCTAAATACACGGTTGCCTTCGATGCAAGCTACATTAAATCCGCCCATCACACAGGGGGTGATATTGTCGGGGTGCGGCTCATGTCTCAAAGCAAGGTTGAGGATCGTCCGCTTGTTGTATTTTGTTTGGGAAGCAGCATAAGCAGCAGTAATGCCTGCTACGATCACTGCCGAGGAACTCCCCATACCTCTTGAGATAGGAATACGATTGATAAATTCAAAACGGAAGGTATTGTGTTTGCCGCTCAATTTTCTGTAGTGCTTATTAAAGACACTGAGAAAAAGTGAATTCTTTTTGATCTTGGGGTTCTCGGCTCCTTCACCATGCGTAGAGATACTGAGAAAACGAGAGGGCTTAATAATGATCTCATTTCTAAGATCTAGTGCCAAGCCCAGAGTATCGAAACCTGGGCCAAGGTTGGCACTTGTTGCGGGAACCGTTATCTGCACATCAACCCTTTATACAGCAGGAAGTATGTAGCATGGCTTGTTCTCTTTATCCAAAGAGAGTGCACTCAAATCATCGGGCAGCCAAAACTCCTGCTTGACGCTTTCGTCAAACTTTTTCGTCATTATAGTCTCTTTTTCCTTGGTGAAATAGAGATTCCCCATCGCTTTGATCGGTTTGCCTCCATTTAAGGCAAAGGCACTGACACCATCAAAAGGAATTTTTCGTATCATCTCTATGGTACGAAGCATAATATAGGTCAACTTGATCGCCATATAGCTTCCTGGGCCATTGACATAAATACACTTTTTGACAGCATATTCACTCAGCCATTTCTCCACAGCAGTCAATAGTACCTCTGAAGTCTGTCCTTCTATCTCAAGTGCTGCAATTTTTTTATTTTCCTGATATAGTCCCAACTGCAAAGGCACGGCAATGGAATTGATCACGATCGTATAACTAGGCAAAACAGACCTCAAATGCCGGATCTTTCAGCGCTTTGGTGGTAATCAGTTCATAATTTTCGCTATGTTCAAATATTTTCTTTGTCAAAGCATGGTTGAGTGCATGACTGCTGGCAAACGCGGAATATTTTCCTACAATATGGTACCCTGTGACCATCATGTCCCCCATCACATCCAAGATCTTGTGTCTCGCAAATTCGTTATCAAAACGCAAGCCTTCTCTATTGAGTACCTTTCTACTGTCCAGTCCAATGGCATTTTGCAAACTTGCCCCCAGTGCAAGATTTCGGCTCTGCAGGCTCTGTATATCTTTGGCGAAACCAAAAGTGCGTGCTCTGGCAATCTCCTCTATGAAGCTCTGTTTGCCAAAATGGTAGCTGCAGGACTGCTCTTGGATAGCAGGGTGAGGGAAAGCAATATCAAGCAAGAAGCTGCTCTTCTCTGAAGGCTCAAGCCTGGCAAATTTTTTACCCTCCTCTACTGCAACAACTCTTTTGATCCTCAAGACCTTTTTAGGGGTTCTTTGCATACGGATACCCGCTTCATCCAAAAGCAAGCAAAAAGAGATGGCACTGCCATCCATCACTGGCACCTCATCTCCCTCTACACTGATACGCATATTGTCAATCCCATACGCATAGACGGCAGAGAGGAGATGCTCTATCGTAGAGATCCGCGCCTCCTCCCTTCCGATCACTGTGGCCATTGCCGTATCGACTACGCTGTCAACTGAAAGCGGTATCTCTATGCCATGTTTCGCATGACAGAAGAGGATGCCACTGTCTGCATCCAATGGCTTCAAAGCGACTCTGATGGGTCTGCCCTTGTGGATGCCAATACCTGTCGCCTCCACAGGTCTGGCTATGGTTCTTTGCAACATACGCTATTGCCCTATCGCTTTATTGGCTTTTTTAAATACTTTATCAATATTTTTTTTGATCCAATTTCCTTTCATCCAGTCCATAGGCCAGACCTCAACCCCTTGTACCAATACGCCAAAATGCAAGTGGTCTCCCAAGGCAAGCCCTGTAGTACCTGTTCTGGCGATCATCTGCCCTGCCTCAACCTCTTCTCCTGCTTCGACCAGTACCTTGGAACAGTGACCATAAAGCGTATAGAGACCAAATCCATGATCTATCATGGGCATATTTCCATAGATACCATTCTTGGAAGCGGAGACTACAATACCTCTATTCGAGCTCACGATAGGCGCATGCCTGGTGCTGGCAAAGTCATATCCGACATGATATGAGCGAGAAATCTCTCTATTTTTATCCTTGTAAAAATAGTGTCTTTCGTCTCCAAAGTCCGCCACCAGTTTAGCGCCCTTGAGAGGATAGAAGGGGTGTACTTTCCAATGGTTTATCTCTTTGGAGGTGAGTTTGTGTGCCAGGGCATGTATGTGCTTTTCGTTTCCGATACGCATGGTTTCATTGACAGCCCTAAATCTCCGAAGCCTCCCTTTGACCTTGGACGCGACAGGATCCTGGCTGGCAACCTCTACGATCTTCCCATCTAAAAATCTATCGGACACTACAATCTTGGAAACCTTATAGGCTCTTCGCACTTTAGGAAATGTGACCTTCTTGCTGGTTTTATTATGGGCGATATCTGTTGCAACAACAAAGATATCGATACGCTTTTTTTGGAAAGGCCAGGCAAGGAGCGTAGCGAAATAGCCTTTCTTGCGATAGGGGATGGCCCGAAACTTGATGCCTCCTGAAAGCACATAGGTTTCATCCAGGTTGGCATCCTCCGCCGCAAAGACTATCAGGGCACTTCCTCCCCGTGCCATCGTCTCACTTTTTGCGACAATCGTAACAACCGGTGGTTTGGTATCGGCAACCACATCGACAGTTTTGACAGTGACATTCTCCCCGATATAATTCCAAAGACTCTTATCCTTGACAATAATCGTCAGCTTCCAGTGCCCCTCCGTCTCCTCCATCTGAGAAGGGAAAGGAATGATAATCTCTGTTTTTGTCATAGGCATATCAAAACGCCCTGAAGCAGCTATGATGTTTCGGGTTCCGTCACTAAAAAATGCCTGATACTGCCCCAATGCCTGGTTGTCTTCCAGCGTAACCTTGAGCGGCTCTTTTTGACCTGCGTAAACAATTTTTGGTGCAATAATTCTTGGCTTGATCCGCTCAAATCTAGGTGAAGTCCCTACAAAATAGCCCCCTACGCCAAGCAACAGCAATAGTAGCAAAAACGTAGGCCATATACTTTTTTTTCGTCGGTATCCTACACGATATTTTCTTCTCATGAAAGCAATCCTCTCTTTTTGATCTCTTCTGTGATCTCATCTGCCAAGACCCCCATATCCCTCTCTGCCTCGAAGCCTCCTGCATTACTATGGCCACCACCACCAAAAAAAGAGGCCAGCTGACTAATATCAACATGCTTGCTACGCAGAGAGACTTTCACGTCAGCCTTTCTTTCCACCAGCATCAACGCAAGCTCTACCGTTGCCAGAGACTTCGCATAGTCTACTACGCCGTCCAGGTCGCTCATCCTAGCACCCGCGTGTATCAAATCCTTTTGAGATATTCTGAGGATGGCAAGCCTAGCCTCTTCTCTTAGCTCCAGAGAATTGATCGCCACACCTAATATCCTAAGAGATGCCAAGGAACGACGGTGCAGCATTTTCTGTGACACCTCTACAATATTCACTCCCAGACCGACCAGCACAGAAGCAAAGTCAAAAATAGATTGTGTCATATTGCTGGTGGTGAAATTACGGGTATCCGAGACCAGTGCAGCATAAAAGGCGATCGCAGACTCTCTCGAGAGAGGATAGAGTTTTTCCAGTAACGAGAAGGCCACCTGCGAGCTTGATACTGCGTCAGTATCTACAATATTCAATACACCATACTGACTGTTTGTGGCATGGTGATCAATATTAACGATCTCCCGACCCTCGAGTGCAAACCTCAACCGATCTACACTCCCGCAGTCACAGGCAATGATCAGAGAATCTGAAAAGTCTATCTTTTGTTTAATTTTCTGAAAATGTGGCAAGAAGTCCAAGAAGCGAGGGATATCCTCTGTTGCATTGACCACTTCTACTTGAAAGTGCTGTTTTTTCAAACAATCATACATACCCAATGCCGTACCAATCGCATCCGGATCAGGGTTGACATGGGAAAGGATTGTAATCTTTTGATACTTCCCAAGCAGATACTTGAAAGTGCTAGCATAGTGGTCCATCTCAATCATATATTATCCATCTACCCGCATAGAGAGATCAATCCAGTTTGCCTGATGAATGATACTACCCGAACTGATAGCATCCACGCCTGTGTTTGCAATAGCCACAATGGTGTCAAGTGTCACATTGCCGCTGGCCTCTATCAAAATGTGCGGATAATGGGCATCGCGGTATCGAACCACCTCCGATGTCTCTTGAAGCGTCATATTGTCACACATAATAATATCAGCACCTGCTGCCATGGCTCTCTGTGCCATAGAGAGATCTTCACACTCTATCTCTACCTTGGCTGTAAAAGGAATCTTTTTCCGTACCTCCTCCATAAATACAGGAAGATTATCAATGGTTTTTAGATGGGTATCCTTGAGCATCAAGCAATCATCCAATCCCATACGGTGATTGAGTCCTCCCCCACAGCGTACTGCATATTTCTCCAGCTCCCGCAAAAGCGGTCTGGTCTTTCTCGTATCCAGCAACTTGACTCCGGTTCCCTTGATCGCATCCACATAGGCAGCAGTCAGTGTGGCGATCGAACTCGTATGAAGCATAATATCTAGTATGGACCGCTCCAGCGACAGGAGTATTTTTGAGTTTCCGCGCATTGTCACCAGCTTCTCTCCCTTCTCAAAGCGGTCACCATCTTCTAGATTCCACACAAAGACAATATCATACATCCTGGCCAGCACATCAATATACTCTCTGCCGGCAAACACCCCACTGCTTTTTGCCACAATATATGCGCTAATCTGCCTGCCTTTGCTTACGCGTGCAAAGAGATCCCCTCTGCCAATATCCTCGGCGATCATCTCTTTCAGAAAATTCTCTTTTAGCATCTGTTTCCTTTAGCTACCTTCCATCATACGCTCAAGCGCCAATGATGCGTGATAGGCAATATGTTCATCCACCAGCACCTCATTGATCGGAGCGCCATCCTCGATGGATTTGAGTACCAGATAAAGATCCTCCAGTGTCGTTTCGTTCATCGTGGGGCACTCCGGCTTGGTCGAAGAGAGGACATAGGTATTGCTGGGACGCAGACGGTTGACCAGATTATACTCTGTGCCTACGGCCACTTTCTGTTCAGGGTCAAGTTCTGTGATATATTTGATCAGCTGCGAAGTAGAGCCCGAAAAATCAGCGACATCGACAATCGCCGGATCGCACTCAGGATGTACTGCGATCTTGATGTCCGGATAGCGCTCACGGTAAAAAGCGATATCCTCCAGTGTGAAATACTGGTGCACAGAACAGAAGCCGTTAAAACAGATGATGTCTGCCTCTTTGGGGTCGCACTCCCCCTCTCCTATCACACAGGATTTAAGCCCCATGCTATTCGCAAAGTTCTGCCCCAGACAGCGATCAGGAACAAAAAGAATCTTTTTGCCACTCTCCAGCCCTTTTTCTATAATCTTAAAAGCATTTGAAGAGGTGCAGACAAGTCCTCCCATCTCACCGACCTTGGCCTTGACCGCCGCATCGGAATTGATGTAGGTAATGGGCAAAATCGCCTCTTTGGGCACACCATGTGCCTCCATATACTTCACGCTGTCATCAAAATAGACGGCATCGATCATGCGCGCCATCGCACAACAGGCGATCTTTGGCATCAGTACACGCTTATGGGGAGCCAGTATCTTCACGCTCTGACCCATAAAACCCACACCACAAAACACAATCCATGCACTGTCTACCTCTCGGGATTTTTTGGCAAGCTCCAGACTGTCGCCTACTATATCACCCATCTCAAAGACTTCATCCCGTTGATAATAGTGTGCTACCACCGTCACATCCAGTGCCTGCTTTAATCTCTCTATCTCTTGCTTATAGTCTATACCCATTGCGTATACGCTCCTAAAACTGCATAAATATTGGCTATTTTATCCAAATTCGGTTAAAATTGCACACAAGGAAAAAATATGGAACTCTTCAATCAAAATATACTGCTCTATTTGGCAGCCTATCTTCTCTCTGGTATCCCTTTTGGATATCTACTTGCAAAGAAGTTTGCTGGCGTAGATGTCAAGCAGGAAGGCAGCGGCAATATCGGTGCCACCAATGTGCTCAGGGTCGTCAAAAAACAAGACCCTAAACTCGCCAAAAAACTGGGAGCTGCTACACTCTTTCTGGATGCCCTCAAAGGCATGGCTGTCATTCTCATTGCCAAAATGCTAGGTGCCCCCGAAGGTGTACTCTGGACACTCGCCGTCCTGGCTGTCATGGGTCACTGCTTCTCAGTCTTTTTACTTTTCGAAGGGGGAAAGGGCGTGGCTACAGGCTTTGGTGTGCTGTTGGTCATGATGCCTATCCCTGCACTGATCGCTATCGCTGCCTGGCTTGTTGCCGGCAAGGGGCTCAAGATCGTTTCCCTCTCTTCGCTCATCGGTTTGGTGGCATTTGTGGTCGCAAGCTATCTCCTCTATCCTGTAGTACCCGGCATCTCCACACATGCGCCTATCTGGATTATCGCCTTTATCATCTTTTACAAACACATTCCCAACCTCGTCAGACTCTTTCAAAAAGAAGAGGCAAAAGTCGTATGAAAATCCATATTGACACATTGGAAGTCTATTGTATTATAGGACTTATGGATTTTGAGAGAGAAGTAGAACAAAAAGTTCTACTCGACGTCGAAATACTTTACACCTACAAAGAAGGATCTTTTCTAGACTATGGCAAGCTGGCAGACCAAATCATACAACACCTCAAAAAAGAAAAGTACCTGCTTTTAGAAGAGGCACTAATCGGTATCAAGGCATTGCTCTTCAAGCACTATCCGGTCATTGAGGAGCTGAAGCTTAAACTCTCCAAGCCCAATATTCTCCCCCACTGCTCTGTGGGATTGTCGGAAGCGTGGTCTAGGAGTCTGTCAGACTCCTAGTACACTTCAATAATAGCATAACCATCTTCGTCTTTCGCATACCCATCCAGGCCACGGTTATAGTATCGACTAATATCTCCCCCTACGGTAACCGAAGTACCTTTGTCGACCCAAGAAAAAAGTTTTCTGGCAAATCGTCGCTGTAGCCGAATGCAGCCGTGCGATGCAGGATGCCTGGGCACATACCCTTGATGCATCGCTATGCCATCCCATGTCAATCGCATCATATAGGGCATTTTCGCACCACCATTAGGCTCTGGATAGAGTGTAGAAACATGTGTGCGTTTTTTCTGCAGTATTTGAAAACTACCCGTAGGTGTCTCGTGGCCAATTTTCCCGGAAGAGACGCGCCCCTCAAAAAGTGTCACACCGTCTTGAATGGCATAGAATCTTTGCAAAGAGAGATCGATAAATACCTCCTTCTGTGCTGTCACAAAAATAGGCAGAAAAAATACTATCAGCACAAAAAAATATTGCTTATTACCAAAATTCATCATATGCCATCATAACAAAAATAGATAAATTTTCTCTACTCTCGATAAATTATGGTATAATTTAAAATAAATTTAAGTTTTAATCCTATAGAAGAAAAGAGGGTATAGTGTTATGAGAATACTGATTATTGACAGCGATACAGAACTAAGTCAAGCTATCTCTGAAAAAATGAAAGAGTTCGGATATCAAAGTGATGTGGCTGAGAATATCGAAGATGCAAAATATTTTCTCGATATCAGAAATTACAATATGGTGCTTATTGACTGGACACTGACCGGTGCACATATCGTTGACTTGATTAAAGATATCAAAGAGAAGCACACAAAAACTTCCGTCATCGTACTCTCTGTTGAAGCAGATAAAGAGAGCGAAATTGCTGCCCTAAGGTCCGGTGCTGATGACCATATCAAGAAGCCTATAGATCTGGACATCCTCCATGTAAGGATCGAGGCTAAACTTCGTTTTGGCGCCAGCAATATTATTGAGATCAATGAACTCATCATCAGTCCAGAGGAAGAGAAAATCATCTATGATGGCAAGGATATTGAACTGAAAGGGAAGCCCTTTGAAGTACTGACCCATCTTGCAATGCATCGTGATCAAATCGTCTCCAAAGAGCAACTGCTTGATGCGATCTGGGAAGAGCCCGAGCTGGTCACTCCCAATGTGATCGAAGTAGCCATAAACCAGATACGACAAAAAATGGATAAGCCTCTAGAAATCACCACTATTGAAACCGTCAGGCGGCGTGGATACCGTTTTTGTTTTCCCAATAAAATATAAAAATTTTACTTTAAGCTTTGATAAGCTATAACTCCTAAAATTATTTTACTATCAGAGGAAATTATGGCACTATTAATCAAAGATGACTGTATCGCATGTGACGCCTGTCGGGAAGAGTGCCCCAATTTGGCCATCGAAGAGAATGATCCTATTTATATCATCGACGTGGATCTTTGTACCGAATGTGTCGGCCACTATGATGAACCGCAATGTGTAGCCGTGTGCCCTGTCGATTGTATCATTTCTGATCCTGACAACATAGAGAGCGCAGAAGAACTTAAATTCAAATTCGAGCAGATCCAAGTCGAGGTCTAGTGCTCGTCATGGGCAAGCGTACAGCCATTATAGATATTGGCTCCAACTCTGCACGTTTGGTACTCTTCCAAAATACCAGTCAATTTGGCTTCCATCTGATCTGTGAACAAAAAAGCAGGGTACGCATTGGTGAAGGCGCCTATGCCCATCAGGGGAAACTACAAAAAATTGGCATGGAGCGTGCATTTCGAGCATTAGAATCCTTTGTTCAGACCATAGAAGAATTCAAGGTCACCAAAGTCATTGCCGTAGCCACTTCTGCCCTGAGAGATGCACCAAACAAAAAGCTCTTTATAGACAGAATAGCCGATGAACTTGGACTTCATATTGATATCATTCATGGCAAAGAAGAAGCTCTCTATGGGGCTATTGCCGCCAATAATCTCCTGCCTATTACAGAGGGTATCACCATAGATATCGGTGGAGGATCTTCCGACATGGCATTGATCAAAGAAGGAAAGATCATCGAGACTTTTTCTCTGGATCTTGGCACCGTTAGGCTCAAGGAGCTTTTTTTTGATAAGCAGGCAGAAATATCTGCTGTCAAAACATATATAACAACGATCCTGCAAGGCTTGCCAAAATCCTTTCATGCTCCCACCGCTATAGGCATAGGGGGCACGACACGTACTTTGGCAAAGGCTATTATCCAAAAAGAACACTACCCGCTCAACAAACTCCATGCATTTTGCTACGATATTCAGATACAAGATCCTTATTTTCAAGAGATTATTCATGCCAAAACAAGTCATCTGAAGACACTGCATATCAAAGCAAACCGACATGATACGATCAGAGAAGGCACACTTATCTTTTCTGAGATTTTAAACCACATCGGTGCAAAGCAGGTGATGACAAGCGGGGTAGGTGTCAGGGAAGGGGTATATCTGCGCCACAAGCTCCGAAACCCACCCTATGCACTACCCGAAAACAACAACCCCAGTGCCAGAAGTATTCGAGACAGGTTTGATATTCTCAGTATGCCCCATGGCAACAAAAAAGAGATAGCACAGACACTCTATACTCTTTTTAGCACGAAGCTTGACCGGTCAAACAAGTATAGCAGCCTATTCCAGACGCTTGTCGCACTCTCAGATATAGGAAAAGTACTGACTGTCTACCACAAGGACAGGCATGCAAGCTATATCGCCATGCAGGAGCTCAATTATGGATTTACGCATGAAGAGATGGTGCTCGTCTCTCTGCTTCTCTATAGCAAGCCAAAAAGAGGATATCACAAAGCACTCTATCAGCAGTACAAAATGCTCTTACCGCCAAAAAACACAGTCAAATGGCTTGCTTTTCTCTATAGTCTCACATTGATACTGCATCAAAACTCAAGCAATGCAAAGTATAGATTTGATTTACAAAAGGGTACACTCTCTATCGCCAGCGACAAGACACTTTATCTGGCAACTGAGGCGATTGAAGAGTTAAAGAAGCCTGAAAAATTAAAGATAGAACTAAGTCAACAGAAGGGGTGATGCAGGGATGCCTTTTGCATCCCTACCAAAAAAGAAAGTGGAAGAAAGCTTAAAACTTTCCGCCGATATTGAATTCGAAAGTCGCCGTATCTCCGTGTGTTTCATCCGGATCGATCGCCTTGGCAAAGATCAGGTTGATGGGGCCAAATGGAGATCGCCACTCTACCTGAATACCTACGGATTTTTGTGCGATATGATCTACATCGCTTTCCCAGCTGCTTTCACCCCAAATCTGTCCATAGTCCGCGAAAAAGGTCAAACGCATTTTTGAGGCTGTTGAGAGTGGTATACTCGCCTCCAAGCTTGCAACATAGCTCTTGTAGCCGCCTATTCTATAGCCGCTCCTTAGTGGAGAAATGGTACCTGATTTGAATCCTCGAATACCCCTGCTAGCACCACCGAGATAGAGTCTCTCTGCCACTGGCACATACTTTCCGGTATCGTGATCTATATAACTTCCTCTGAGTTTGGCACGAAGTATCAGGTCATAATCCATCTGATCCCTGAAGCCATAATAGGCAGCAAACTTCCCGTCATAGCGTGTAAATTCTGCCAATTT
>CAMZLC010000035.1 GCA_947311605.1 uncultured Sulfurovum sp. | reverse complement strand
TTTTGCTCTTCTTTGTTTAATGCTCTTAGAAATTTCTGTTGTGTACCACTCTCTTTTTTGTAGCCTACCAAAGCCACAGCTTCATCATAACGTTTACCCTCTCTCATATATGGCAATAGCTTATCTAACCCCTTTAAACTCAGGTAGATAAACTGGTCAAAACTAATAGCAGAGATAAGAGATTCTTTGGTTTTTTGTGTCTCTTCTGCTGTAAACATACTAAACGAGAGTTTGTCCAAAGCCTCTTTTATTTTTTCATCACTTTTGTGTATAGAAAATATAGTGCCTATTTCATTAAGTAGTTTAGTATCTTGTGAAAGATTGTGCCAATGTGTCTTAGAAAGAGTTTTTGTTACTATCTCTCTTAGTTTATGAAATCCTATAAAAGCACTAATAAATAAAGTTGGCTTTTTCTTTAAAAACTCTCCCGTTTCTTTGTCTATCTCATAATCTTCTATATTTTTGAAACTAGATGTAGCCTCTAATCCTATGAGTTCTTTTATTTTAATGTAAGATGGCTTTCCTATTTGTGTCTTAGGTTTTACCTCTTGTTTACAAAGTGTAATAATTTTTTCTAACTCTTCTTTGCTAAGTCCTCTTTCACTTCCATCTTTTAAGACTACTTTTGTGTTGATGAGCTTAGTGAGCGTAACAAACTCTTCAGCACTGTACGTTCTTTTAGCGGCTCTTGGTTCATCTTTTTCAAAAGTACATTTACCTACCATTCCATCTACAGAGGCAAAATCTCTTTGAGAGAATGCAATCTCTATGTATGCGTCTCTTAACCCATTCGTAGCCGAAGTATTGTTAAGTGCTTTTTGTTTTTCAAATATAGTATGCACTTCATTCAACAACATCTCTCTGGAAACACTATGAGAGTAGTCTCCATCTCTATTTCTAAATATACCTTTATCTTTACTCGTTTCATAGATGGCTTGACCTATGGTTTCATATTCTTCTAAAAGTGCTAAATTATTTTCTATGGCTCCTAATACTTTTTTACCTTCACTATCACCTTTTTCATCAACTTTTCTATTGGCTTTATAGCCTCTTCTTTTTGCTATATGGGTCAATACTCTTGCAAACTCTTCATGAGTTAGCTCTCTTTGCAATGCTTCTGCTCGTAGCTGCCATACATCTATACGCCTTTTTTTACTATAGATAGTTGCATCAACCTCTCCTACAAACACATCATTTTTAGATAGAGACATTCTGTCCACAAAAAGTCTTTTAATAGCTTTCATCCTTTGACGTTTGCGTTTCAGTGTCCGTCTAGCACCACGAGCCAATCTTCTAGGCATAGCCAAAGAACTACCATCTTTAGGATTCTCTGCTTGTGTAAAGATACGTACACCAGACTTTATGATTCTATTTTGTGTATTATCAACCTTACTATAATTTACAACCGCCCAACCCACAGAAGCTATACCTATATCTAAACCTAATATTCGTTGACCCATTTTATTCTCCCTTAAAGTTTATTACACTATCATACCCCATAGCTTATTTGTGTGGGGACACGAAAGTGCTATAATAATCGGTTAAGAAGTTCCGAGCAAGGTTGAACTGACATTAAGTTGTCATCCTTTCAAAACTTCACCTTTTCTATTTTGGCTCCAACTTACATATATTGCATTATGATATATTACCACAATCCTCCGACACCTGTATGTCAAAATCTCCATTATTATCAACATAACTCTTTGTATCCCTCACTATCTCCTCTCTAAGCCACGCGGGCTCGATGACATATGCATAGGGTATCCATAATTTGATCTGGGGCAAGACCTCCATTTTGTGTGTGATGGTACAGCTGACTATCAGACTGCCATCGTGATGCTCCTCTTCTGTGGTTTGAGATTTGTGCAGTTTGATATCTTTGATGTATGAGGCTATAGATGACTCTATATATAGCACAACAACTATCGGGGCATTATCTGGGCTGCTCCAGGTACTTACCATGCTATCTGCTTTTTTTCTTGTCTCCGGTGCAATATCTATAGGAGTGTCGGCATTGGTAAGTTGTCTGATGTTTTGTAGATTGAAATGCTTTAGTTTGCTGTCTTTGTGATCTCTTGCTATCAGATACCATCGGCTGTTTTCCGTAAATATTTTAATGGGATCCACCGTTCTTTGACTTGAATCGCTACTCTTTTTGTATCCAAATGCACATGTAGTCTGAAGTCTTTGCAATGCATAGAGCTGCCTGATGATAGAAAGGATACGTTTTGTGGGTGTTTTCTGTTTGAGATGCGACATCCACTATTATATCATAATGGATCAGCATGAAATGGGGTCAATTTTTTTGACATAATCCAAAAAACCTCTTGACATCTAAAGGTTTTGGTGCTATAATGCCGTCCACATAAGCAGAAATGCCTATGACTGTTGGGGCGTCGCCAAGTGGTAAGGCCTCGGTTTTTGGTATCGATATTCGGGGGTTCGAGTCCCTCCGCCCCATCCAACAGTAGAGTTAAGCTAGAAAATAGTTTTTCAAGCTATAATCTCACTCTCATTGAAATATGAGACACATTTTCCTGTCGCGGGATAGAGCAGTTTGGTAGCTCGTCGGGCTCATAACCCGAAGGTCGGTGGTTCAAATCCGCCTCCCGCAACCAATCAAATTTTTCAAAACATACACACTTTCATCCAACATCAAATCAAATTTCACACACTCACAACTCCACTGGGACAAATATTCCCTGTTGCGTATCATAGCGGTAACCCTCCATCGGGTATTCCCCTATCTGGAAGATAATTTTGCAGTCAGTAAACCCGGTCTTTGTTAGTGCGCGTTTGACGGCAGAATGGATATAGAGTACGGTATTGATCTTGTGGGTTGTGGTCTCTCCGAGGTAGGAAAACGGCGCATCAGGAATCGGCGTAAAGCCCTCTCTCTTGAGCTGTTTTTCGAAGATGTTTCGATCCAGCAGCCCTGTTACGTCGACAACGAGGAGGACTTCAGCGGGCTCCATCTAATCCTCTGCCGTGGCTTCATGGATCACATGCTTGGTGCCGTGCCAGGCACTGCTGCTGTCTTCCTATATGCCTTCGATGGTCTTGGTGCATCCCGAGAATAACACAGCGCAGGCAGCCAGCAATGTCCAAAATAATGATGTTTTCATCGAAAAATCCCTTTTTTGTAACGAAATATCCAATTTGATAGCATATTATAGCATTTGTATGTAAAAATATCAATCTCCGTTTTCATACCGGTACCTCCCCTCTCTATGCCCTATTTTCAAGGGTGTGTCGAAGAGGTGACTGAGATTTTCACTCTGAAGTATTAGCGCTTTGTTACCCGCTTTATAGATACTGCCGTCTTTGAGCAGTACCGCCTTGGTGATCTCAGGGAATATCTCCTTGATATGGTGGGTGATCAGAATGATCATCACCGCCATCGCCTAGAGCCACCAAACCCTAAATTTGCGCTTCTTGATCCTGCCCTTTTGCAGCCCCCGGTATGCCTGTTCTGCTGCAGCACGCGCTACCGCCACATACGACTGCCTCTCCTGAATCGTGATCTTGCCTATCTGATCGGGAGAGAGACCGATCTCCTTGCAGAGCGTGCCGAGGATATCCCCTGCTCTGAGTTTGGCTTTTTTGCCCCCATCGATGCAGAGTGTCACCTGCTGACTCTCCATGATGAAGCCCTTATCCGGCTTGAGTGCTGCCAGGGTCTGCTGCTGCGCCTGCGGGGCGATCTCTGCCTGCTTGGCTGCTTCTGCAGGAGTGACAAGCGTGATCGCTTTGCCTGTGGCTCCCGCCCTGCCTGTTCTGCCGATACGGTGTGTATAGATCTCCGGGTCATGGGGGAGATCATAGTTGATCACCAGCGCTATCTGGGGGATATCCAGTCCACGAGATGCCACATCCGTCGCTACCAGTACCCGTGTTGTACCGTTGGCAAACATCAACAGTGCTTCATCCCGTCCCCTCTGATCCAGATCGCCATGCAGGAGATCTGAAGCAAATCCCTGCGTATGTAGTGCCTCTGCCACAACCTCCGTCTCTGTCTTCCTGTTGCAAAACAGCAATGCCGATTCTGGCTTCTCTGCCCTGAGTATCTGCAGGAGTGCTTCAGGCTTGGAGGCGGGTGTCACTTCATAGGCGATCTGCTCGATCACCTCTGTCATATGGGCAGAGGCGATCGTGATCCGCTCGGGGTGATTGAGGATATGTTTGGACAGTTGTGTGATCTTGTCGGGAAATGTCGCCGAAAAGAGCAGGCTTTGGCGCTGGCGTGGAAGGTTGGAGACGATCTTGCTGATCTCTTCATAGAAGCCCATATCAAGCATACGATCCGCTTCATCTAGCACCAAGGTCTTGATGTCATAGAGTGGCAGTGTGTCTCTGGAGAGGTGATCTTGGAGTCTGCCCGGCGTGCCTACGACGATATGGGCGCCTTTTTGCAGTGAGCTGATCTGCCCGCGCATCGGTACGCCGCCTGTGAGCGTCGCGATCTTGATATTTTCCCGATAGCGTGACAGCCGTCGCAACTCTTTGCTGACCTGATCTGCCAGCTCTCTGGTGGGAGTCATGATGAGCGCCTGCGGATCTTTGATCGCCGTATCGATCTTGAGGATCAGCGGGATACCAAACGCAGCGGTCTTGCCTGAGCCGGTTTTTGCCTGTGCGATCAGGTCTTTGCCGGAGAGCGCTATAGGGATCGTCTCTGCCTGTATCTCTGTCATGGTCTGGTATCCCAGGGTCTCCAGGTTGGCAATCAGCGCAGTGGGGAGTGAGGGAATCGTCTTAAAGGGGTGCATATGCTTCTTTCTGTATAGAGTGCGCGTATTATACCAAACATTGCATCGTCTGCACTGCGATCTCCAGCTCTTCATTGGTCGGGATGACCAGGTATCGCGTATCCAGTGAGAGCTGCTTGGTCACAGCATGGCGTGTGATGGCATCATTTTCTCCGATCCCTCCGGTGAATACCACCGCATCCACTCGCCCAAGCACTGCCGCATAAGCACCAATATACTTGACGATACGGTAGCAGAAGATCTCATGTGCCAGCATGGCACGCGGGTCTCCTGCTGCGATCTTCTCATGAATCAGACGCATATCATTCTCTCCGCAGAGCCCCAGCAGTCCACTCTCTTTGTTGAGCATGCTGTCCAGTGCATCCAGTGTGTAGCCATATTCACGCGAGAGATAAAAAAGGATCGCAGGATCGACATCACCACTCCTACTCCCCATGACCAGCCCCTCCAGTGGGGTAAAGCCCATTGAGGTATCCACACTCCTGCCCTCTCTGACAGCACAGACGCTGGCACCATTTCCCAGATGCAAGGTGATGAGATTGACATCAGAAGGATGTTTACCCAGCCCAGCTGCTGCCTCCTTGGCAACAAAACGATGGGAGGTACCGTGAAAGCCATAGCGGCGCACCCCCATGCGGGTATAGGTCTCCTCCGGCAAGGCATAGCGATAGGCATAGGAGGGAAGGGTCTGATGAAAGGCGGTATCGAAGACCGCCACCTGAGGCACACTAGGGGCATGGGCGCGTGTCACCTCTATCCCTTCCAGGTTGGCAGGGTTGTGCAGAGGAGCCAGAGGGATCAGTGCCCTGATCGCCTCGGTAACTGTTTGGTTGATACGCACACTCTCAGTAAAGCGCTCTCCGCCATGCACCACCCTGTGTCCAATCGCATCCAGTACCGCCAGAGAAGCGATACCTGCACTCTCCAGTGCCTTCTCCACTTCAAGAATCGCTGCATGGTAGGCACCCTCCGGGATCTGCTCGATCACCCCTGCTGCCAGCTGCTCGGCCATGGGAGTGAATCTGTAGAGCTTGTACTTGAGCGAAGAGCTGCCTGCATTGAGTACCAGTATGGTCATCTCTCCTCCTGTGCTGCCTGAATGGCGGTGATGACGATGGTATTGACAATATCAGCCACCAGACATCCTCGACTGAGGTCATTGATGGGCTTTTTCAACCCCTGCAAGACAGGGCCGATCGCCA
The DNA here is from genome assembly GCA_947311605.1 of uncultured Sulfurovum sp. Lineage (GTDB taxonomy): Bacteria > Campylobacterota > Campylobacteria > Campylobacterales > Sulfurovaceae > JAAXPZ01. The sequence continues at coordinate 22,488 of CAMZLC010000035.1, read as the reverse complement.
CAGCACCAGAAGCGCGCTGCACCGCCTTGTAGGTATTGTTCCCTGTATTGAGATCGGGGAAGGCAAAGAGCGTCGCCCTACCTGCCACTTCACTTCCGGGCAACTTTTGGGCAGCGACCGTAGGATCGATCGCTGCATCGTACTGGATCGGTCCCTCTATCAGCAACTCCGGTCTCCTCTCTTTGACGATACGCGTTGCCTCTGCTACCTTTTCCACATCCTCCCCTTTGCCAGAACTCCCAGTCGAATACGAAAGCATAGCGATGCGCGGCTCGATACCAAACTGCGCAGAGGTATCCGCCGTGGTAATGGCGATCGTCGCCAGCTCCTGGGCAGTGGGGTCTTGGTTGATCGCGCAATCCGCATAGACCAGCACCTGTGTCTCGAAACTCATGAAAAAGAGACTGGAGACGATAGGAATGTCCGGCTTGGTCTTGATGATCTGGAGGGCCGGACGGATCGTCTCCTGTGTCGTGTGGGTCGCACCAGACACCATGCCGTCTGCATACCCCATATAGACCATCATGGTGGCAAAGTAGGTAGAGGAGAGAAGCATGTCACAGGCAGCATCGAGCGAAAGCCCCTTGTGTTTACGCAGGCGGTAAAGTGTCTTGGCCAAACCCTTCTGCAGGGGTGAGGTGTGGGGATCAACGATCTCTGCTTTGCTGATATCCAGCCCCAGGGTGCCGCTCTTTTGTAGGATCTCCTCAGGATTTCCCAGCAGTATGATCTCCACGACATCCCGGCGCAGTACTGTCTCCACAGCTCTGAGTATGCGATCATCTGTCGCTTCAGGCAAGACGATTTTTTGCTTGGAAGCCCTGGCTCTCTGAAAAAGGGCATACTCAAACATAATTGGGGTCAGCACGCTACGCTCCTCCTGCGCCAACATCTGTTCCAATGCTATCATATCCACTGCGGTATTGAAAAGCCCCATGGCCAGTGCAATCTTGCGTTCACTTTTGGCTCTGATGGTTGCAGGAATTCTCTCCACTTTGAGTGCCACCTGATAGGTATCTCCTGCTACAGCAAGGATAGGGATAGAGAGGGCGTCAAAACTCTCAAGCATCTCACGTATCGAAGGTGCCAGCTCCATATCACCGGTCAAGAGTATGCCGGAAATATTGGGGTACCGGGCGGACTGAGTCGAGAGCAGCGCACCGATGATGATGTCCGCACGATCCGCCGGTACCAGCACGAGATCCCCCTCCTCTACATAGGAGAGAAAATTTTCCAGACGCATGGCTGCGATCTTGGTCTGTCGCACCACCCTTCTGTACTCTTTGCCCGTAGCTCGGATCACCTCGCAGTCCAGAGCATGCCTGACCTCAAAAATCGTTGGCATGTCCAACTCCTCCACTTCAGGGAGTAAATAGACAGGAGAGAGGTCTCTGTGTGCTTCAAGCAGGGTGCGCAGTGCCGGCAGCTTCTCCGCATCAAGTCTGTTGGCAAAGGTGGCAAAATGCCTACATCCCGATGCCTTGATATGTTCATGATCCATCAGGATATTATCAAGGACATCCGCCGTATCTTCTGATTTGGCATTAAGGATATTCACATAAGGTGCCGCTGCATTTTTTGCCACTTCGAGGTTCAAATCCACATCAATAGCAGCAGAGAATGCAGAGTGGTGTAAGCCCTCGATCAGGACAAAATCATAGGATCTCTCCAGCTCTTTTATCTGGGCAACCAGCAGCTTCATCAGTGTATCCAGACTGTTTTCTGCGATCATTTTCTCCGCTTCGTGTACAGTAAAACCACGGGATTGGGCTTCTGTCATATCTAGCGTGTATCTTTCTAGGAAGAAAGCAATATCGTGATCATGACTCTTGTCTTTGACGAAGGGTCTGAAGAAAGCAACTCTGTGGACTTTGGCCTTGAGAAACTCCATCATGCCCATCGCTACGACCAGCTTGCCCGCGGCTACAGTATGAGAAGAGATATAGAGACTTTTTATGCGCATCGGTGTGTTTTCCTGAGAAAAGATTGGGTAACAGAGGTTACCCAAGAATTATCCCAGAATGAAGAATAGAGCTTGCTGAATTGACCCTCTGCTAAACCTTTCTGTTTACAATCTCCTCTATCGTGGGGACAATGGAGGGATCCTCCAGCGTAGAGGTGTCCTGCGTGATCGCCTCGCCTTTGACGATACTTCGCAGGATCCTTCGCATGATCTTCCCTGAGCGTGTCTTGGGAAGGTCGGGCACAAAGGCCATATCATCACAGAGTGCGATAGCACCGATCTCCTGCTTGATGATGCCGTTGATCTCTTTCATGGTCTCAAGCTCATCGGCTACGCCGTCATCACTCTTGAGTACAATATAGGCAAAGATCCCTTCGCCTTTGATCTCGTGCGGTTTGCCTACGACAGCCACTGCCGCCACGCCATCATGCTTCTTGATGGCTGCCTCTACCTCAGCGGTTCCCATGCGGTGGCCGGAGACATTGATCACATCATCGGTACGCCCTGTAATGGTAATATAACCACCCTCATCTACCATGGCACCGTCGCCCGAGAAGTAGACGGGTTTGCCCTCTTTTTTGCAGTCGCCGAAATAGGAACTGATGTAGCGATCCTCATCTCCCCAGACATTGCGGATCATACTTGGCCAGGGTTTGGTAATGCAGAGGAAGCCCTTTTCGCCGACAGGGGTAGGATTGCCCTCTTCGTCGATCACCTCTGCCATAATGCCCGGCAGTGGGAAAGTGGCACAGGCCGGCTTGATCGCTGTGGCGCCCGGAAGTGGAGAGACCATATGCCCGCCCGTCTCTGTCTGCCACCAGGTATCCACGATCGCGCAGTTCTCGTGCCCCACCTCCTCATAGTACCACTTCCATGCCGGTGGATCGATCGGCTCACCGACCGTACCAAGCACCCGTAGAGAGCTCAGGTCGTACTTAGCCGGTTCATCTGCGCCCATTTTGTGCAGCAGACGGATAGCGGTCGGTGCCGTATAGAACTGGTTGATCTGATACTCCTCTATCATCCTCCAGCAGCGTCCGGCATCCGGATAGGTAGGCACCCCTTCAAACATGATCGTCGTCGCCCCTGCCGCCAGCGGTCCGTAGACGATATAGGTATGCCCGGTGATCCAGCCCACATCGGCAGTACACCAGTAGGTATCGTTGTCTTTGAGGTCAAAGACCCACTCCATAGTCATCTGTGCCCAGAGAATATAGCCGGCAGTGGCGTGCTGCACGCCCTTTGGCTTGCCTGTGCTGCCAGAGGTATAGAGTAGGAAGAGTGGGTCTTCGCTCTCCATAGGCTCTGCCTCGCAGACATGGGACTGAGACTTGATCAGTTCGTTGTAGGCATAGTCTCTGCCAGGCTCCCAGTGGATCTCCTCACCGTTTCGCTCTACGACACAGACAGCATTAACACATTCACAGCGTGCTTCGAGGGCCTTGTCCACCACCGGTTTGAGCATATAGGGCTTGCCTTTTCTGAAAGCACCATCCGCAGTGACGACCAGCTTCGCCTGAGCATCTTCGATCCTGTCTCTCAAGGCTTCTGCAGAGAACCCCCCAAAGACCACAGAGTGGATCGCGCCGATCTTGGCACAAGCGAGCATAGAGATAGCTGCTTCAGGGATCATTGGCATATAGAGCACCACCCTGTCACCTTTTTTGATACCAAACATATTTTTGAACATATTGGCAGTCTTGTTAACTTCATAAGAGAGTCTGCGATAGGTCAATATCTGATAGTCTCCATTATCTCCCTCGAAAATAATCGCTGCTTTATTTTTCTTGGTCGCTAGATGCCTGTCCACACACTGATGCGCCACATTAAGCTGTCCGCCGCTAAACCATTTATAGAAAGGGGGATTGCTCTCATCCAATACAGTGTCGAAGGGCTTGAACCACTCTATCTTTCTGTTCGCATAGCCTTCCCAAAATCCTTCATAGTCCGCCTTGGCCCGACTCTGAAGTTCCCAGTACTCGCCCATACCTCTAATCGCTGCATTACTTACAATATCAGGGTTGGGCTGATAGATCTCTTTTAACATTGTTGCTCCTTGTATCAATTGTGTGGCATAGTATGACAATAAATTACTATATATAAAAGAGTAGCACAAGAAAATAGCATAAAGATAGCATAGGAGCGAGGCTGACCTTTTTTAAAGACAATAGGTGAAAAGTGCTTAGTTTGGTAACAATCTGATAGGGAGGCTACTGCGCACGCATGATGTGATAGACATGGGAAAGGTCATAGATCTTATATCTGGCAGGTTCTACTCTTCCCTCGCCAGCATAACTCATGATCAACCCTTGTCGCTTCCTCTCATTAGTCCAGCCAATAAACATGCCACTGTGCTCTATGTTGTGGTAGGAGTGGTTAATATAGTAGAGCCAGTCACCTGCCTGGATTTTGGTTGTGGGAGCATAGGGACCACTGTGCTTTTTGCCTTTGTGTACGATGCTGCGTGCACCCCGCAGGTAGCCTGCCCGAGTGAATGCTGCGTCGAGATAGTCCCAACAGGCACCACGAATCACCACCTTATTCTCTACCATATTCCGTACCGTCTGCATCACTTCACGTGCCGGCGTGGTCGCCCCAGCTTCAGCACGAAGAATGAACTGCTGATATTTGAGATAGCTGTTCTGTCTGGCAGATAGAGGCAGTGTCAGCAGCAACATAGCTGCAAGAATGGTTTTTGTCATGGCAATCGACCCACTATTTTTGAAAAATCATAGCCACTTTTAACTTGGATTAAACTTCTTCTGATATATTCCATCCAAAACAAACATGAGGTAACAAGATGATCCCATTTTCAGATGAAGAGTTGGCAGAGGCGGTAGCGAACTACCTACCAAAAATCGCAGAGTACGTAAAATCTCATGAGGGTACCATGCAGTTTCTGGGCGTCAAGGATGGTATCTCTTATGTCGAGCTAGGCGGCACTTGTAATGGCTGCTCCATGAGTACTGCTACGACCAAAATGGTGATTCAGAAGAAGCTCAGGGAGCTGATTCACCCAGAGCTTGTGGTAGAAAGCATCTTCCCGGGACAAGAGGAGACGCTTCCCGAAGGTATCGTCAAGGCGTAAACTCCCAGAACACTGTGTCGAAATCGACGATTTTCCCTTCGGAGATCTCTACACCCTCCTGAGAGAGAAGACGGATCTTGGTTGCCACCCCCTCTCCTCCACTATAGTTTCCGATCGTTCCGTCACCGCGTACCACACGATGACAGGGTACCTGTGGCGCATTGGGGTTTTTGCCCACAGCACTGCCTACGGCTCTGACAGCTCTGGTCTCCAAATAGCGCGCAAGGGCTGCATAGCTCGTGACTTTGCCAGAGGGTATCTTCTCCAGCGCTTTCCATACCGCATGCTGAAACAGTGTCGCCATAGTCTCTCCTTTTGGCTCGCATGATACCATGATGACATATCTCAGGCTAATCTGGTTTAAACGAGTTTCTGCTAAAATCATACAATCTTTTTTCGTAGAAAGGGCTATGATTGTATAATAAACCTTCAATGAAGTTCCTATGCGTGCTCAGCAGTGCACTCTTTTTGCTTGATGGCTGTACCGGAATTTCTGTCTCTAGATGCTCATCCACTGCACCCACTCGGGGCTATTTTTGCTATCAGGGATACAATTTTGGCAGAAATCTCACTGCACCTCAGAGACAAGGGATCAAAGACGGTTGCCGTACAGCCAATGGTCGCTTCAGCAAAGACTATACACTCTCTGCACACTCTCCAGCCTACACAAAAGGATGGGATAGAGGCAGAGCCACCTGCAAGCTGATCCCTCCCGTCGAAGCAGAAGCTGGCACCATGAGGACACAATATCAGCAAAGCATCGACGAAAAAACATATTACGGCAACTGACCCATGATACTATTGGAAAACATAACCGATCTTATCGTCTCTGTGGATCACATGGAGAAGATTTCGCACTACCTGACAGACAAAGATGTCGAGCTTATCCTATGTAACGACAACTTTATCCAGATGCTCAACAATGTGCATCGGCGTAAAAATGATCCCACAGATGTACTTAGTTTTCCCCTGCGTGGGGATCGAGAGCATGAGCCTGCAGGCTCTATCGTGATCTCCATGGACAAAGTCAAAGAGAAAGCTCTAGAACTGGGGCACACAGAAAGAGATGAACTGACGCTGCTGTTCATTCACGGATTGCTGCACCTGCTTGGCTATGATCACGAAAAAGACAAGGGAGAGATGAGACAGATAGAGGAGAAGCTGATTTGGCGTTTTAATCTTCCCGAAAGTCTCATCGTCAGAAACGAAGGACCTTGATGGATTTTCTTATCTTTTTTCTCTCCCTGGGCGTATTGATCTGGGGTTCTGATATGCTGATTGATCAGAGTGAGAAAATCGCCCTGCGATTTGGTATCTCAGAGTATGTGATCGGTGCGACACTTGTCGCGGTAGGCACCAGCCTTCCGGAGATGGCAGCTTCCATCACGGCAAGCATAAATCATAAGCCCGAGATTGCTGTAGCCAATGTCATAGGGAGCAATATCTTCAATATCACCCTGGTACTGGCCACTGTTTTTATTATTGCCAAAAAAGTCGATCCCCATCGGGATTTTTTCGCCAAAGACAGCAGTTGGGCACTTTTTCCGGTACTGATATTTATCCTGATGGTAATGGATGGCTCTTTTTCCACGTTTGACGGCTTGCTGCTGATACTCCTGATGTTTGCCTATGTTCTGTTTCTATTGCGTGCAGGAGGGGAGATACTCATAGACGATGAGGAAGAAGAGGCACTAGAGGCTTTCAGCTGGTTCAGAGTCTCTCTGCTTACCTTGCTTGGCTTCGTTTTCGTGATCATGGGTGCAGACTACGCCATAGAGAGTGCTTCCAGCATCGCTAGAGGCTTCGGGGTGAGTGACTGGGTCATCGGTATCCTGATGATCTCTCTGGGCACCTCCATGCCAGAGCTGATGGTTTCTGTCACTGCTGCACTCAAAGGAAAGGCAGATATGGCGATCGGTGCGATCATCGGCTCCAATATGGCAAATACAACGATGGTACTGGGCTCCGCCGCACTGGTCAACCCTATAACGATTGACCCTGAAAAATATATGTTTGACATCGCTACGATGCTGGTGGCAACCCTAATGCTGGTGTTCATCTCTGCCAACAAACTCTATACCAAACCTGCAGGCATCAGCCTCCTGATCATTTTGGCACTTTTTCTGCAAAATACCTTGCAATCACTCTAGCACACAGTGTTCATTTAGCAGGATGCTTTTGTGCTAGGGAACTAATACTCTGGTAATATTTTTAGCTATAATACCAATACCAAAACTGTAAATTATAAAAAAAGGGGGAAATATAATGAAAATTAAATATTCTAACTTACTACTTGGCATACTCTTGCCTATAACCTATCTGCATGCTGAGGCTACTGTAGCACTTACACCACCAGATGCCAAACCCGGCGAATGTTATGCCAAAGTTGTGCTTCCAGCAAAATATGAGACTATTGAAGAAAAGGTGATGATCAAAGAGCCTTCTGAGTCCATCTCTATCGTCCCCGCTGAGTACGATACAGTCAAAGCAGAAGTGGAGGCAATTCCCGAAACCCATAAACTTATACCTATACCTGCGACCTACAAAGAGACAGTAGAGACCATCACCGTGAAACCCGCGATACTGTCATGGAAAAGCTCACTGGATAAAGATGCTCTGCCGATAAATCCTACACTGCTTACAGCGATTGCCTCCAATGGTGTAGACACGCTGAATGCCAAACCGGGCGACTGCTTTAGGGAATATTACAGTCCCAGAAAATTCAAAAAGGTCTCCGAGGAGATACTGGTGCAGGCAGAGCACAATGAAACAGCAGTGCTTCCTCCTGAGTTCGAAACAGTAGAAAAAACCATTATTATCAAACCGGCCTACAAGAAACTGGTAGATGTGCCTGCTGTCTACGAGGAGGTCGAAGAGAAGGTACTCATCGCTCCAGAAAAAACCATGTGGAAAAAAGGTCAAAACCCCGCACAGAAACTCTCAGGAGCCACGGGAGAGATCATGTGCCTGGTCAAAGTACCGGCAAAATACAAAACCATCAAAAAAAGAGTCCTCAAAGAACCTGCCACCACCAGGATAGAAGAGGTGCCTGCCGAGACCAAAACCATTGAGATCAAAAAATTACTCAGCGATGCACAGCTTAGGCAGACGCCTGTCGATGCCGTCTATATCACCGCAGAAAAAACAGAACTGGAGCAAAAGCCGCAGTTCGCCTGGTATAGCAGCAAAAACAAGGTAGGCGACACACTGAAATTTTCAGGGCAGCAGGTCTGTCTCGTAGAGGAGCCTGCCGAGACTATAGAAGTCACAAAAATGATAGAGGATCACCCTGCTAGCGTCAAGTCAGAAGTAGTGCCGGCCACCTCTGAAATGATCGAGACACAGGAGCTCGTAGCCGAAGCCAAGGTGACCAAGACACCAGTAGAAGCAGAGTATAAGACGATCGCCAAAAAGAAAAAGGTCACAGATGAGCATATCGGATGGAAGCGCATCCTCTGCCAGACCAATATGAGTAAAGAGATCATCGCGGAGCTTCAGAGTGCACTAAACAACAAGGGCTATGAGGCGGGTGACCCCGATGGTCTATTGGGCAGAGGCACCCGAAACGCACTGGATAAGTTTCAGCGCGAAAACAGTCTTGCTACCGGCGGAATCACCTATGAAACGCTCAAGGCACTGGGCATCCAACTCAACCACTGATCTTCTTCCTAGGAGATCAGCTTGCGTGCCTCCTGAAGATAAAGTTCCCTCAACTTCCGGGCAACCTTTCCCGGCTTGCCTTCCCCTATCTTTCTGCCGTCGATCTCTACAATAGGATAGATGATCGTAGTCGCAGAGGAGAGAAATGCCTCATCCGCCTCATACGCCTCCGCTACAGTAAAGGGGCGTTGCTCTACTTGTATCCCATATTTTGGTGCGATTTCCAGCAAAAGCTTTCGCCTGATGCCCGGCAGAATCTCATGAGAGAGCGGCCGCGTGATCACTACCCCGTTTTTGACGATGTAGGCAGATGAGGCTGTACCTTCCGTCACATAGCCATCCTCGACCATCCACCCCTCATCCGCACCCTGTTTCACTGCCTGTTCTTTGGCGATACACTGCCCTAGCAGCATCAGGGACTTGATATCTCTGCGCTTCCAGCGTATATCTTCGGTCGTCACAACTTTCACACCATGTGTAGCGTCAGGGTTGTTTAGTATCTGTTTTTCAAAGGTAAATGCCATACAAGTAGGGGTCAATCCCTCGGGAAACTCAAACACCCTGGGTGCCGCACCACGGGTCACTTGCGTATAGATGCCCCCTTCTTCCAGCCTATTTTTGGCGATAAGGGTGTCTATCATCTCCAGATACGCCTCCTGAGGCATAGGCCATTCCAAATCCAGTGCATTGAGGCTTCTGTCAAATCTTTCCAAAAATGGCGCCACATCCATCAGCTTCCCACCGATCACCGGAACCCCCTCGTACGCACCATCCGCAAAGAGAAAACCTCTGTCGAATATAGAGACTTTCGCCTCATCCTCAGGAAGAAATTCTCCATTTAGAAATACTGTTTTTTGCATTGTGTTTCCTTATTTTCTCATGTTTGCACTATAGGGCACCTCTAATAATAGGTGATGCCCTATACTTTAAAGCCGGTATCTGAAGGTAGCGATGATCTCCACATCTCTGCCGATACTTTTGGAGATCACCTCCCGAAGATAGGCTTTGTCTCTATCGTTTAGTACCCCACTTGAGATCACTTCGCAACGAATCTCCGGCTTGTTCCTATGTCGAAGTACCTCAATATGGGCCAATTCAAGTGTATTGTCACCTACTGTAAAATAGGTATCCGTCAATAGTCGCTGAATACGTACATTCTCCTGCATTTGCACAAAAGAGCTATAGAGAGGGATCGCTACCAGTCCAACGATCAGTAGCCAGGCGATCAGTCCTTTTCGTGCGACACGGATAGGAGAATAGCCCAGCACCATAAAGGTCATGGCTGCTGCCAGCACGATACCCACCAGGTTGGTCACAAAAAGCAGCAAAGCAGAGCCAAACATATACCACTCAGCCCAGCCCAGCCCAATGCCTGCTACAGCGATCGGGGGCACCAGCGCTACAGCGATCGCGACCCCCGCCAGTGACCCTAGTATCTTCTCATTGTTTTTGGCATAGGCTGCCGCTACACCAGAGACCACTGCGACAAAAAGATCCAATATCGTAGGAGAGAGCCTCCCTGCCATTTCACTGGTCAGCCGCTGCATCGGCAGGAGAAAAGCGATCAGGGCTGCAGTAAGCAGCACGGCAGCCACACCGATACCGATCGTTCTGATCGCATGATTCTGCAGGCTGCTGTCCTGGCGTAATACTCCCATGCTCAGACTGACGATCGGCTGCATCAGTGGTGCCAAAAGCATCGCACCTATAATCACCGAACTAGAGTTGATAAAAAGTCCAAAGGTTGCGATCATCGTAGCCAGTATCAACAGCGTCATAAAGGTGCTGCTCAACACCGCATCTTCCCTCAAGGCACTAAAAAGCGAGGCGTACTGCTCCTTGGAGGCATGTTCAAAAAGCGGCAGACCCTCAGCGAGATACGCAATCTTCTCCTCATCTCTGGGAATATTGTCCAGCCGTATACTGTTACGGTCGCTTTTGACACTCTGCTGCCTCTCCCAAAACTTCTCCCCCGTACTCAATGCCAAGGCGTCCGCTTCTGTTCTCAGGACTATAGGAGTCTGCATCGATTCATTGTCATCGATCAGGACCTCCAACGGCTCGCTGCAGTCTATCTGTGATACGGCACTTTTGATAAAACCCAGAGATCGCGGCAATCGTTGCCTGTTTTTGCTGCCAAAGAACATGGAGAGCGGCTGCATGATATAAAACTGGCTCAAAGATGTCGGGGCGAGAATCGCCAGCATATGCTGACCGTCTCCACTCCCAAGGTGTGGCTTGAGCGCAGAGGCCACCCAGCTTCTGTTGTCATAATCCAGGCCAATCATCCCTACGGCAGAAAACTGCTTCGCGTCTTCTTTATCTAGTGTGACGTCAAATTTGTAGTGCCTTAGTGCCGCCTTTCCCCTCCAGCTTTGCCAGAAGTGCCTGAGGCGTACCCACGGCCCCTCATCAATATAGTCGTATTCAAAATCCTTGAGCAGAGAAGTGTCGCCTACGCGCAGGTCATTGAGGACAAGTGTGTCATTACAGAAAAACAAATCGATCTTTTTTTCAGAGATCTTCTGTGCCTGCACAAATGCCTCCTCTTTGGCAGAAGGCAGGTCAAGAACCTTGGTCAGCTTGCCCTGATCCGGTAGAGGAATGATCCCCAATGAGAGCCCATGTGTCCTGGCAAAAAGCATCATCTGTTTGATCCGAGAGAGCGTCCCCGTCGTCAGGAGGTGGGTGCAGCTGTCCAGATCCAGCGTATCGAGATCATCCTTATCTGTATAGGGACAAAAATGTATCGCTTCTGCACCCGAAAAGGTTTTGATCTCTTCAACAAATGCTGTCTGTGTTTCGTCATAGAGATAGTAGGTCATCGTCTAGAGATCCTGCTCAATCACCTCTGCAAAACGGTGATAGTAGATCTCTTTGACTTTGGCAAGCGACAAGGCTACATCGTTGATTTTGACTGTGTCACCACCCACTTTTCCGATCCTATCTACTGGTACGCCGATCCTCTCCGCCAGTGCCTTGAACGCCTCCCAGTCTGCTTTGTCTATCTCAACTATTGCGCGGCTCTGTGATTCATCAAAAATATCTCTGCCTTGCTCCAGCCCAACACCTGCGACCACGCCCATACCGGAGACGGCTGCCATCTTGCTCAAGGCGATGGCGATACCACCCAGATTGACATCTTTGGCAGCCTTGAGCAGGCCCTTGGCATTGGCCTCGATCACCAGTTTCCAGAGCTTGAGCTCCGCATCATAATCTATCTCTGCCAGTGTACCAGTTGTCTCGCCAAAGAGCTTCTTGATGTAAAGTGATCCGCCAAACTCTCCGGTGGTTTTCCCCAGCAGCACCACTTGGCTACCCTCCTTTTGAAACTGACTTGGCAGCACCTTGTTCTCATCTTCATTGACCCCAACCATCGCGATAGCAGGTGTCGGAAATACACTGACACCGTTGGTCTCGTTGTAGAGAGAGACATTGCCACTGACAACCGGTGTGGAGAGCGCGGCACAGGCCTCCTTGATCCCTGCACAGGCCTCGGAAAACTGCCACATGACTTCCGGATTTTCCGGGTTGCCAAAGTTCAGGCAATCGGTAATCGCCTTGGGTACAGCACCGCTCATGGCAACATTGCGCCCACTCTCTACCACTGCCAGTGCTGCACCTCTGTGTGGATCGATATAGCAGTAGCGTGGGTTACAGTCTGCACTCATCGCCAAGGCTCTTCCTGTCTCTTTGATACGGATACAGCTGGCATCCAGGCTTCCGGGATGCTTGACGGTATTGGTCTGCACCATAGAGTCATACTGCTGATAGACCCAGGCCTTGTCCACGACCTCCAGTGAGGTGAGAAGCGTTTCATAGGCCTCTTGGTCAGAGATGCTCGGATACGCCTCGATCGTTTTGGCGTTGACCGCGTTGAGATAGGCGGGTCTGGCCGTCGGGCGGTCAAGCACCGGTGCCTCTTCGCTCACCGGTGCAATCGGCATATCCCCAGCCAGCTCCCCATGCCAATAGAGCTCCATGCGTCCGGTATCGGTCACCTCTCCGATGGTCGCAACATCCAGATCCCATTTCTCAAAGATATCGATCACCTCCTGCTCTCTGCCCTTTTTGACACAGACCAACATCCGCTCCTGTGACTCCGAGAGCATAAAGTCATACGGAGTCATCCCTTCCTCTCTGGCAGGCACCTTGTCCAGATCCATACGCATACCGGCACCACTCTTGCCCGCCATCTCAAAGGCAGAGCTTGTCAAGCCAGCCGCACCCATATCCTGGATACCGACGACAATCTCCTTTTTGGTTGCAAAGAGTTCCAGACAGGCTTCCAGCAGCAGCTTTTCGGTAAAAGGATCCCCCACCTGTACCGTCGGCCGGAGCGATTTGCTCTCTTCGGTGAAACTGTCAGAGCTCATGACCGCACCGCCCAGACCATCCCGTCCGGTCTTGGAGCCAACATACATCACCGAGTTGCCAATCCCTTCCGCGATCCCGAGGAAGATCTCATCTGTTTTGACCAGCCCCAGTGCAAAGGCATTGACCAGAATATTTCCATTGTAGCTCTCATCGAAGCTGACTTCGCCACCGATGGTAGGCACCCCCATGCAGTTGCCGTAGCTTCCGATCCCATCAACCACGCCCCGAACAAGGTGCCTTTGATATTTGTTAGTATCACTGTCTCCATTGACGGCACCGAAGCGCAAGGCATTCATATTGGCTACCGGTCTGGCTCCCATGGTAAACACATCCCGCAGGATCCCCCCTACACCTGTCGCTGCTCCTTGGAAAGGCTCAATATAGCTTGGGTGATTATGGCTCTCCATCTTGAACACCGCAGCATATCCACCACCGATATCGATCACGCCGGCATTTTCTCCCGGCCCCTGGATGACCCACGGGGCTTTGGTAGGGAAGCCACGGAGATACTTGGTGCTGGACTTATAGGAGCAGTGCTCTGACCACATCGCAGAGAAGATCCCCAGCTCCACGAGGTTGGGTTCTCGACCGAGTATCTCTTTGATATGGACATACTCCTCTTGACTAAGCTTGTGTGACTTGAGTAGCGCATCGATATTTTCGAGTGGTGTTGACATGGGACAGTATCCTTGATTAGTAGTTGTGCTATTTTACACAAATGGTACTAAAAGTCTCCATTTCAAAGATAGAACCTAACGGATAATTTTCGGGTGAGCGTCACAGAGCGTACTGGATATCTCTATTCTATTTACATAACGATACAGTATAGCTACTATATCGATTTGACAGGCAAAGTAGATCAAAAAGAGGTGAAAAAGCCTGGGAGAGGATCGTGAAGGATCTGAAGATAAAATAGGGTATGGCAGTCGCCGTACCCCTGCTTGTCTAGCGTGACTCTACGACTCTGATCGAGTGGATATCATCATTCTGTTCGATGGTATCCAGTACCTTGAAGCTCTCAATGTCATCCTCTTCGATCCCGCCAAAGACCGTATGCACACCATCCAGATGCGGTGTATCAGCAAAGGTGATAAAAAACTGGCTGCCGCCTGTATCTTTGCCTGCATGCGCCATAGAGAAGACCCCTCTGCGGTGATTGATACCGTTATCCGTCTCACACTTGATATTCCAGCCTGGGCCGCCCGTACCTGCCATCTGGGGGTTGTCCTTGGAGTGCGGGCAGCCGCCTTGCGCCATAAAGCCGGGGATCACACGGTGAAATTTCAGCCCATCATAAAATCCGCTGCTTGCCAGCTCCGCCATATTTGCCACAGCGATGGGGGCATCCTTGGGATACATTTTGAGAATGATCTTGCCTTTGCTTGTATCGACAATGGCATACTGAAGCTTTGAGAGCTCCTCTTCGCTAAGCGTGTATTCTTTGAGGTTTTTTCCAAACATATTAAGTCCTTCTAGTTTTATTTTGGTAGAATTATAGCAAATTTAGATAATAGGACTCACCATGAAGCTATGTATTGCACTCGATCTGCCGACCATGGAGGAAAACCTCGTTCTGGCCGAGACACTGGCAGGGTTTGACGCTCTCTGGATGAAGGTAGGTTTTAGGGCCTACATACGAGATGGCAAAGAGATGATCGCGAAGCTCAAGGCGATCAACCCTGCCTTTAGTATCTTCCTCGATCTCAAGCTTTATGATATCCCCAACACCATGGCAGATGCCGCCGAAGAGATCGCAGCAATTGGTGTCGATATGTTCAATATTCACGCCTCGGCGGGCGAAGTGGCGATGCGCACCGTGATGGAGCGGCTCTCCGGTCTGGAGCACAGACCTCTGGTACTGGCTGTGACGGCACTGACCTCTTTTGATGAGGAGGGATTCAGACAGATTTATGAAAAAGGTATCGATGCAAAGGCGGAGCAGTTTGCCCGTATAAGCTATAAGAATGGGCTCGACGGCGTAGTCTGCTCCACCTTTGAGAGTCGCACGATCAAAGAGGCGACCGATAGCCGCTTTCTAACCCTCTGCCCCGGTATCAGACCCTTCGGCGAGGATGCCGGTGACCAGCAGCGTATCGCCACATTGGAGCGTGCCAAAGCAGCACTGGTGGATCTCCCGGTCATCGGACGCCCGATCTACCAAGCCAATGATCCCAAAGCAAAAGTCGCCCAGATACTACCTCTGCTTTGAGACAGACTACTTTTTCTCCACTTTTTGAGGGTGTGCCAGCGCCGTAGCATCTTCCATGCCCTGTATCATAAAGTAGGCACCGACCAGAAACATAGCCAGCACGATCAGTGGTGTAAATTTTTTCACAATTTTTCCCTTTTGATAACTAAATTATCACATTGTAGCCAATTTTTCTTTTTTCTATCAGATGGCACAAGGTTTTCAACATTTTTTTAAGTTAAATTCCCTATAATGCCACTCCACGGACAGTTGGGTGAGTTGGCTGAAACCACACCCCTGCTAAGGGTGCGTGCTCGAAAGGGTACCGAGAGTTCGAATCTCTCACTGTCCGCCATTTCTTACTATTTCAATTCACATGGCATCTTTTATTTAGAAAATGATCGCACAGAGAGTGCATTTCTCACAATCAAGGGGAAACTACCCTCTGGCATCCGCCAGGGTCAAAGCAAATAGCACCTCTACATCGTGCTGCTCCAGCTCCTGTTGTGCCTGCTGGAGTGTGATCCCTGTGGTGATGATGTCGTCGATGAGGATCACCTCCAGTCCCGACTGGCCGGTGTAGCGAAAATCTCTGGGATGATCCAGACGGTACTGTAGCGGTTTCCCCGCATAGCTGACGGGGTTGTGCGCCAGCAGTGTGGCATGGGCAGGCTCGATCCGCTCCTGGGCAGCATAATGGCTCAGTACCGCGGTATGAGAATACCCGTGCGTCACCTGTTCGTCTATGCCGATCAGGGTCACCGGCTCATCCAGATGCCCGGCAAACTCTGCCAAAAAGGGCTTGAAAAATGTTTTGGAAAAATAGCGGTAGATCCGAAAGCCTGCCGCGGTATGTTTGCTGAGCAAAAAAGGCTCTATCGTACTGTACCTGAAGAGGCTGATCACCTCCAGCGTGCCCGCGTTTCTTTTGCTGACCGTAGGTGAGAGAAGCCTCTCCTTGCAGCGGATGCAGACCGCCTCCATGGAGAGTGCATGGCAGCTCTGACAACGCATCACTGTTTGATAGAACGCAAAAAAGTCCGATACACCTCTTCGAGCTCATGGTCCTTTTTCTCCATGGTTTCCAGGTCACCTGTTTGTATGGTGTGCTCCAGCACAGCGATACGCTTGAGGAGGTATTCGAAGAGCTCTTTGTTGATATCAGGCATGATATTGTGGCTCAGAGGTACTTTGTCATCAATGCGCTTGCTCGTATGCGCAGGGACACCCACCGCAGTACATTCTGCCTCTACATCGTTGACCACCACAGAATTGGCTCCGATCTTCGCCTCCCGTCCTATGGTGATATTACCAAGCACCTTGGCGCCTGCTCCGATGATCGCGCCATCCTCTACTGTGGGATGACGCTTACCGTGAGAGAGGCTCACACCCCCCAGTGTCACCTGCTGATAGATGAGCACATCATTGCCCACGATCGCGGTCTCACCGATCACCACACCCGTGGCATGGTCAATGAAGACACGCCTGCCTATCTGGGCACCAGGATGGATATCCACGCTGGTCAAGAGCCGCGAGACACCAGAGACAAATCTCCCCGCCAGCTTTAGCCCCTTGGTATGAAGTCCATGTGCGATCCGGTGAAAGAAGAGCGCCCAAAGCCCTGGGTAATTGAAAAAAAGCTCTGCGCAGGAGCGCATGGCAGGGTCATTGCGTCTCACTGTCTCAAAATCCTCTTTGATGAGTGCAAAAATCCCCATACCTACCCCTTCTCTTTTGGTGAAACGATAGCCTGAATGGTCTTAAGATAGCTGTTCTCACTGAGATACAGTGTGAGCTTTTCAAGCGTCTTCTCTTTTTCCTGTTTCTGCATCAGTACAGAGCCTGTTATCTGCTGCGTGAGCCCTTTTTTGATCGCCTCGGTATCGTACTTCAGATCATCCAGCACATCCATCAGGTTTTGTGCATCTCTCACATCCTCCAGCCGGTGTCTCCCCTCTGCATCAAAGGTGACCACCGCCTCTGTAGGGTGCGTGAAAAGGTTGTGTTGCATACCCAGCACCTCCTGATAGGCGCCTGTCAGAAAAAAAGCCAGAAAATACTCCTCTTGTGCCACATCCACATCATGCAGATACAGAGGATGGTCCACACGATAAGCGATCTCTCCGTCACTGTCACAGGTGATATCCCATATACTGGCGGGGCTGGTAGGTTTTTCGGAGAGATGAGAGATAGGCATCACCGGAAAATGCTGCCCTAGCCCCCAAAGATCAGGCAGTGACTGAAAGATGGAGAAATTGACAAGGTATCGCTCCTGTATCCTGCTCTCAAGGCGCTTGAGTTCATCGGTATCTTCATTTTTGAGTAGCAAGATCGCTTTTTTGATGATCAGATTGACCAAGATCTCCGTATTGGAGCGATCCTCCAGGTCGATATATCCCAGATCAAACAGCGTGAGCAGGCTCTCCATGTGGTCCAGGGCATCATGGAGGTACTCTTTGGCATTGTTGCGCCTGATCGACTGATAGAGCGCATGCAGCTCTTCTATCAGCGGAGGGTTTTTTGCTTTGAGTCTGAGACCACTCTCATGATACTCCTGGGAGAAAAGCTCCAGCACAGGAGCGATGAGTACAGCATGGCTCGCTGCGATAAATCTCCCCGACTCCGTATAGATATCCGGCTCCTCCACTCCCTTGCTTCGGGCAATCTCCTGCATGAGAAAGACCACATCATTGGCAAACTCTTTGAGTGAGTAGTTTCGCTCATGAGAAAAGGGGTGCTGTGCATACTCTACCGCCAAGCCACCACCGATATTGATCGCCTTGAGGGATGTTGCACCTCGCTGCTTGAGGCTGGCATAGATATTGCCGGCCTCGCGGAGTGCTTTTTTCAAGGGGTTGATCTCACTCAACTGTGAACCGATATGAAAATGGATCATAGAGAAGTGATCCGCCAAGCCATGATGCACCAGGGTATCATAGGCCTCCAGAAGCTCGGTAGAGGTCAGCCCAAACTTGGAGCCATAGCCGCCACTCTTAGCCCAAGCGCCTATGCCTATACTGTGTAGGCGCACCCGCATACCTATATGGGGGGTTGCGGGATTTTCACTTCCCTCGTTAAACACCCTATCCACCTCTATAATAGTCTCCAGCTCCGCCAGACCTTCGATCGTGACCGTGATATTGTGTCCACTTTTGGCAGCGATATAGATCAGGGAGATCATCTCCTTGTCTTTGAAGCCATTGACAGTGATAGGTGCACCTATGGGTGTTTTTGCCATGGCAATGATCAGCTCTGCTTTGCTGCCCGCCTCCAGCCCATAGGCATGCGACTGAGAGACAGAGAGTAGCTGATCGACAAAATTGGGGAACTGGTTGACCTTGAGCGGGAACAGAGCATAGAAATTGCCCCGGTAGCCAAGCGCATCTCTGGCTGCAGCGAAAGTATCAAAAAGCGTGTCGATCTGCTTTTGGATCAGATGAGGAAAGCGCAGCAGTATAGGCCCACGATACTCACGGGCGCGTATCTCCTGTGTGATCTCCAGCAGTGACGGCCGATTGGCATGATTGATCCTGACATCATCGCCTTCAATCACAAAATTTCCATCTCCCCAGATAGAGATACCAAAATCTCGTCTCACTCTACACCTCTGTCATGATCTGATAAGGCCGGCTAAGCTTTTCGACCAGCTGATGCAGACTGACAGCACGCCCCTCTCTGGCAAACTCTCTGCCTTGTAAAAAGACGAGCATTGTCGGTACAGCAAAGACCTGAAAATGGGCAGCAATGTGCCTCTGTGCCTCTGCATCCAAAAAGAGCTGCTTTACCAAGGGGAAATGTGTATCGAATGCTTCAGCAAATTTGGGTCTAAGTGTATGACAGACATGACACTGCTCCCCCGAAAAATAGAGCAGCACCCCTGCCTCACTTTTGATATGCTCCTTGATCGCCTCCAGTGTCATGCCTCTGCCTTGTAAAAATATAGGGGTAATTATATCCACACGGCTTTAAACCCAAATTATGCAAAAGTGCTATAAAATAGCTGGATGCAGAGAATACAACACCTGATAGTTACCATCATTGCCCTTTCTGTTATTGCCCTGTCGGCTGAGCCTGCCTGTCCTCGTGGCGCATTGGCTCCACTCTATTGTGACAGGGATGGGGATATGCTGGCAGATCCCCCTATCCATCTCTCTCAGAGTATCGATCCCTACGAGCTTGTCTTTGCCTATTCACCTGTCGAAGATCCGACTGTGTACAAAAAGGCCTGGCAGGATTTTGTCAAACATCTCAGCCGCATCACTGGAAAAAGGGTGGTTTTTTTTCCTTTTCAGTCCAATGCCGCAGAGATAGAGGCGATGCGCATAGGCAAACTTCATGTCGCTGGCTTCAATACCGGTTCTGTCCCCAAAGCCGTCAACTGTGCAGGTTTTCATCCGGTCTATATGATGGGCAAGGCAGACGGAAGCTACGGCTATGAGATGGAGATCATCACCTACCCCGGCAGCGGTATCAACTCCATCAAGGATATCAGAGGCAGGACTATTGCCTTTACTGCTCCCAGCTCAAACTCCGGCTTCAAGGCACCCGTGGCTCTGCTCAGCAAGCAGTTTGGACTCCAGAAAGAGAGAGACTATCACTCTATATTTTCAGGAAAGCACAGCAACTCGATTCTCAGTGTAGCCAACCAGATCTATCCGCTGGCGACTATTGCCAATTCTGTACGAAAAAGGATCGAAAAAAGAGGTCTACTCAAAGGCAAAGCACTCAAAACACTCTATACCTCACAGACCTTCCCCACCACAGGACTGGGATATGCGCACAATCTCAAGCCTACCCTCGTCGCCAAGATCAAAAAAGCATTCGAGACCTTCCAGTGGACGAGAGAGGATGGTACTCCCAGCTCACTTTTTCAGGAGTTCTCCAGTTCCGGATATACACAATTCATTCCGGCTGATTACAAAAAAGACTGGAAAATCATCCGTATTATAGATCGAGAAAGTCATGCATCAGACCCATGCAGACAGTGACATCTCGTCCATTACTACCCACAAAGGAAGCAAAATGAGAATGTTGCATCTTGCAGTACTTTTACTCTCCACAATCCCTCTAGCAGCCGCTGGCACTGCCTGCCCGCATGGAGAACTCAGCCAGCAGTTCTGCGACAGAGACGGGGACATGATGGCGGATGCGCCTGATGATCCCAAAAAATGGCTCAATCCCTACACGCTTGTCTTTGGTACTGTGCCGAGCCAATCCTTTATATTTGATCCAAAAGCCAAGAAAGCGCTCATGAAGCACATCGAAGAGGTGACCGGAAAGAGGGTAGAATTTTTTCCCTACCAGACTAACGCTGCCGAACTCGAAGCTATGAGATCAGGGATGCTCCATGTGGCCGGGATGAATACAGGGTCTGTGCCCACCGCAGTTAATTGCGCCGGCTTTCACCTCTTTGCCATGACAGCCAGGAAGGATGGCAGTTTTGGTTATACTACGCAGGTCATCACCTATCCGGGTAGCGGTATCCGTAGCATAGATGAGATCCGAGGACACACCCTCCTTTTTACCAGCAGCTCTTCCAATTCTGGTCACAAAGCACCCGTAGCGATACTGAGTCAAAAATTCAAGCTCAAAGAGGGGACTGACTACCAGTCCAGATACTCCGGAGGCCATATCGCTTCTGTGTCCAAAATCGCAAAGCACACATACAGAGTCGCGGCTGTGGCAAGTGGATTTACCGATGCGCTGCTGGCAGGAAAGAAGATACCAAAAGGAAGTATCCGAAAGATATACGAATCCTCTGTTTTTCCCACTACAGGCTATGGGTATAGCCATCGTCTCAATCCGCAACTTGCCAAAAAGATCGAAAAGGCTTTTTTAACTTTTCGCTATCATGAGAACAATGCCACCCAGCCGTTTAACAAATTCAGAGAAACACAGTTCATCCCTGCTGACTACAAAAACAACTGGCGAATCATCAGGGATATCGACAGAGAAAACGACATCAGTTACCATTGCAGGTAATACGCACTATCTACAGGAAAGATGTATCCTGAAGCGTGTCCCCTGCTCTAGCATCTCCACATCAATAGTACCTCTCAGGTGCCGCTCCACAATCATTTTGCTCATATAGAGCCCCAGCCCCATTGAGTCGATTTTTGTCGAATAGTAAGGGTCAAATATTTTGGAGACCTGTTCAGGATCGATGCCTATGCCGTTATCCTCCACAGCAATGACAGCACGATACTTTTCTTTCTCGAGAGAGACGGTGATTTGACCCCTTTGCCCTACTGCATCGGTAGCGTTTTTGATCAGATTGATCATGATCTGCAAAAACTCATTCCCGTATATCTGACAACTAACCTCTTGCAGGTCTGCAATGATCTTTATATCTTTTTTGCGTATATTCCCACTCAAAAAATCAAGTGATTTTTGAATAAGCAGCTTGAGATCTACCAACTCGCTTGCCTCTTTGGGCTGATAGAATGTTCTAAAATCATCGATCGTATCTGACATAAACTCCACGCTCTCCTCAATCTCCTGAAACTTCTGATCGAGTACCTTATAATCCGGCTTGTTATTGGGTGTATTGAAGCGCAGCAGTGCCAAAATCGAAGCGATCTTGTTGATCGGCTGTCGCCACTGGTGTGCGATCATAGAGAAGAGTTCTCCTATCAATGCTTGTCTCGACTGAAAGATCAATCTGTTATTTGTCTCATTCAGTTTTTCTTCGTACTGCTTGAGTTTTCTGTTGACAATAGAGGAGAGATAGAGTGAAAACAGCAGAGAAACGGTCCACATAGCCACGATAAGATAGAGATTTGTCTGAATATCTTTATCAATCTGTTCGGTACTCTGTCTTCTTTCTGCCGCAATGGTTTTTTGTATCTCTTTTAGATCCTGCACGGCAGTGACATACCAGTCATACTCCGCGACATAGGCAGTAAAGGCGATCTTTTCATCATCGGTATAGATTCCCTCCATGCGCAGTTTGCCCAACTCTTTAGTCTGGGTGGCATCAGGGTGATAGATCATAGTGTTTTGGGAGTCCGAAACAAACAGATAGCCTCCTTTAAAATGTGCATTGTCACGAATATACGCCAGCATCTCCTGACTGACCTGTTTGGTCATATATCTGAGATATTCTCCTGCGCCAATATACCAGTCATACATATCCAGCATCTTGACGAAGCTGATCTTGTAGTACATCTCGTCTCTATCTTTACCAGGAATACGCCAGTAGTAGTCCACAAA
>CAMZLC010000034.1 GCA_947311605.1 uncultured Sulfurovum sp. | reverse complement strand
TGACAATGATCTCAATATAGACAACAACCGTGAGTTTGTAGACAAAGAGGCGGAGAAGTTTTTTATGCGTACCGTGGTGACAGGCAGATTTGAGCCTGCCACATTGCAAGAAGAGCTTCGCCGTATACTTCCTGCCAATGCGCTGCTCAAAGTGATACCGCCTACACGTAAAAAAATCATCCTGATGGTGACCAGAGAATCCCACGCTTTGGGCGATATTCTGGTACGCCATTCGGATGGTGAGCTTGAGGCCGATATCGAAGCGGTGATCGGCAACCATGCGACCCTCGAGGCATTGGTGCGAAGGTTTGACATTCCTTTTATCCATATTCCTGCCGAAGGCTGCAGCAGACAAGAGCATGAAGAGCGTGTGATAGAGGTGCTGGATCAAATGACTTTTGACTATATCGTTCTGGCCAAATATATGCGTATCTTGACCTCGGCATTTGTGGGGAGATATGAGGGAAAAATCCTCAATATCCACCACTCCTTTCTCCCCGCATTTATAGGAGCAAATCCCTACAAGCAGGCCTACGAGAGAGGCGTCAAGATCATCGGCGCAACGGCACACTTTGTGACCAACGACCTGGATGAGGGCCCGATCATCGCGCAGGATGTGATCCCGGTCAATCACCGTTTTAGCTGGCAGGATATGCAGCGTGCAGGACGGGATGGTGAGAAGATCGTACTCTCCAGAGCACTCAATCTTGTGCTACATGACCGTGTGTTCGTGCATGGCAACAAGACGATCGTATTTTAGTGAGGAGTGAGCAGTGCGCCCGAACGAAGTGACAAGTGCCCTTGGGGTAAGCAGTGAGCAGTGTTGGTATACATTGTCATTGACAATGCTTTTATGGGACGGATCTGTGGATATTCCCAATGTTTAATGTGGTGCTTGTGGAGCCGCAGATCCCGCCCAATACAGGCACGATAGGTCGCCTCTGCGTCAATCTGGGTGCCACCCTGCACCTGATCAAACCCCTGGGATTTGATATCGATGACAAGACGGTCAAGCGGGCAGGGTTGGACTATTGGCATCAGGTGGATCTGGTGCTCTGGGAGAGTTTCAGTGACTTTCTGGAAGCACACCCCATCGGTACCCATACCCATATGGCTACGACCAAAACAGACAGGCTCTACTGGGATGTGCGTTTCCAAAGAGGAGACTATCTCCTCTTTGGTTCTGAGACCAAAGGCTTGGATGAAAAGGTACTCCTGAAGTATCCGGAGCAGTGCATGACGATCCCGATGGGCGAGGGCGGCAGAAGCCTGAATCTGGGTTTGAGTGTGGGAATTGTTGCTTATGAGGCACTGAGACAAAATTACAAAGGGTTCGAGAAAATTACTATCCCAAATAGGGGTCTGGTGTTGCCATGTTGACCCGAAGGGTAAATATTCATACAGCTGACTCCCCACCAAAGGAGGCATGATGGGTATGGGAGATATTTTTTACAGGGTCGCTATTGTGCTTTTTTCGGTAATGACTTTTCTCATTATTCGTGGGAACTTTCAAAGAAAATTTAATGAGGATGGTGAACGAATAGACCTGGTGGATAAAAATAAGAAAAAAGGAGAACCACAAGATGGAGAGTAGTTTTTCTATCGTTTCAACAGCCATACTGTTACTTTTTATATTGGATCCTTTCGGAAATATCCCTATCTTATTGAGCGTACTGAAAAATGTAGACAGTCAAAAACATCTAAAGATTATCATGAGAGAGATGCTGATAGGGCTTTTCATCCTACTTGTTTTTCTTTTCTTTGGAGAAGCCTTTTTGGATCTGTTTGGGCTAGAAACCCAAGCTATTACCATAGCAGGCGGCATTATATTTTTTGTCATAGCCATCAAGATGATATTTCCTGATCCTCACGGACATAGTTTGTTTGTAGCAAAAGGAGACGATGAGCCCTTGGTAGTGCCCATTGCCATACCTATGATATCTGGTCCAGCCTCTATAGCTACACTGATGTTACTGGCCAAGTCGCACCCTGATGATACTGGCAGTATCCTGCTCTCCGTGCTGCTGGCCTGGGGTGCAACATCTGTGATATTACTCTCGTCACCAAAACTTTATAGGATACTCAAAAGGCGTGGATTAACTGCCATGGAAAGACTTATGGGTATGCTGCTCTTGATGATGGCTGTGGAGATGTTCATTCGAGGGGTTCGGGAATTGATACCTACATTTACATGATCGGTACCTGAGCCGTACTTATTGTTTCCAGCCATCTCTTTTGGTGGTTTTTCTCTTCTTGCTGGCTCTTGGGGCTCTCTGCTTCTTGTGCCCAAAGGCTCCGGCTGTTTTCTTGTTTTCTTTTTTGACCTTGGACTTTGTGTGTGTGTTCGGGAGCCTTAGTGGTGCATACTCTGTGAGTACCTCTCTAGGGAGTGCTTTGCCCAGTAGGCGTTCGAGGTCTTTGAGCATGATGGTCTCAGCGGGCGTATTGAGGGTGATAGCCAAGCCCTCCTGTCCTGCTCTTCCTGTCCTTCCGATACGGTGAATGTAGTCGCTGTGCACATGGGGGATATCATAGTTGATCACAACCTCCAGCGAGGGGATATCCAGTCCTCTGGCTGCAATATCCGTAGCGACAAGCACGCTGATCTCTCCGCGCTTGAATTTTTCCAGTGCCCTTCCTCTTGCCCCTGAGGTCTTGTCACCATGTATCGCATCGCTCTTAAGTCCACTGGCGTTGAGTTCGGTATTGAGCATCTCTGCCAATGATTTTTTGCGTACAAATACCATGACACGACGGTAGTTTTTGGAGCCGATGAGATAGGAGAGGAGTTCTATTTTTTTCTCCTCGGTGACAGGGTAGAGTATCTGTTCTACCGTATGGGAGATGCTCCCCATACGGTCTTCTTCGATACGCAAGGGTCTGTGAAGGATCTCGTCGGAGAGTTTTTTCAGCGCTGGAGTCAAGGTTGCCGAGACGAGCACCGTCTGTCTTTTTTTGGGCAGATATTCCATGATGGCACTGATCTCTTTGAGAAATCCCATATCAAGAATGGTATCTGCTTCGTCCAGTACCAGATACGTTATCTGCTCTAGAGAGAGATGCCCTCTCTGTATGTGCTCCAAAAGTCTTCCACTGGTGGCGATGATGATATCTATTCCCGAAGCCAGTCTGTTGCTTTGTGCCGTGATATTAGCACCGCCATAGAGCACGGTACTGCGCAAAGGAGTGTACTTCCCATAGGTCTTGAAACTGTCATGGATCTGTTTGGCTAGCTCTCTGGTGGGGACGAGGATAAGCGCTCTGGGTCTATGCTTTTCTCCTGTAGGCTGTTTGGTCAGTATCTGGAGAATAGGCAGCGCAAATGCGGCGGTCTTGCCGCTACCTGTCTGGGCACCCGCCAGGATGTCTCTGGCAGAAAATATGGCAGGGATCAGCTGTTTTTGTATCGCAGTGGCCTCTGTGTAGCCTTTCTCTTTGGTTGCCCGCAAAAGCTCAGGCGAGAGTCCGAGGGTATCCAGCGGCATGGCTACTTTCGTGTCCCGTGGGTACCGTTGTGTCCCTCTTCTCGTGAGAGTTTCTCCAGTGTGCGAAGCATCATGCGTACACCGACACCGCTGGCACCATGAGGATTTTCTCCCCAGACAGACTCCACAAAGGCAGGTCCTGCAATGTCAATATGCGCCCAGCGGTTTTTGTGTGTGTTGTTGATGAATTCTGCCAGAAACTGTCCTGCAGTGATGGCACCGCCATAGCGTGAGTTGGAGATATTGGAGATATCTGCGATCTCACTCTTGAGGGTTTTACGCAGGTAGCGGTTGAAGTGTAGGGCAGTGGCATGCTCACCGGCATTTTTGGCAGATTCGAGCAGTCTCTCTACGACTTTTGGGCTGTGGCCCATCACCCCGGAAGTGTACTGTCCGACACCGACCACACAGGCACCGGTGAGGGTCGCAAAATCGAAGAGATAGTCCGCCTCGACCTCCTGTTGCGCATAGCAGAGTACGTCCGCCAAGACCAGTCTGCCCTCGGCATCTGTATTGCGCACTTCAATGCTTTTGCCGTTTTTGGCGACCAGTACATCGTCGGGCTTGTAGGCATCTCCGCCGATCATGTTCTCTACCGCACCGATGAATCCATGTACCTCTATGGGTAGGTTCATCTCTGCGACTGCTTTCATGATGCCCAATACCGCAGAGCCACCACTCTTGTCGGATTTCATAGTGACCATATAGTCTGCGGGTTTGAGGCTGAGACCGCCGCTGTCATAGGTCAGCCCTTTGCCCACCAGAGTGACGACAGCTTTGGGTTTCTTGGGCTTGTGTGTGAGGTGAATGACCCTGGGCTTGTGTCTGCTGGCGCGTGCGACGGCAAGCAGGGCATCCATCTTCTCTTTTTTGAGCTCTTTGGGAGAGAGAATTGTGCAGAGAAGTTTGTTGCGTTTGGCCAGCTTGATGGCGATCTGTGCCAGTGCCTCTGGGTAGCAGTCATCTGGAGAGGTGTTTACAATATCACGGGTAAAGTTGGTGGCAGCAGCTGCAATTTCACCGTTGTGTACTGCTCTGGAGGCACTCTCTATGCTGACCTCGTGCTCACGGTAACCTTCCAGAGAGACGATAACCTCTTTGATGTGGCATCTGTTTTTCTTGGTTTTATAGGCAGTAAAACTGTAGCTTCCCAGCAGGATGCCCTCTGTCATGGCTCTTAGGGTTGCTGTACATCGGGGATGACTGAGGTAGGTTGCCAGCTTGATACGCTTGTAGGCTTTTTTGCCTATCAATGAGCGTAGGGCTGTGGCGACAGCCGGTCGGATATCACTGCCTTTGAGTGAGTCTACACCTACATAGAGTCTGTTTTTTTCGACCAGCAGGCAGAGTTCGTCCTGCGCAGCCCTAAATCCTGCTTTTTTGAGCAGCTTTTTGTCCTGGACAAAAGTATGGTCCAGTTTTTGATTGATCACGAGGATGATCTCGAGATCTGCTTTGACCTCAGAGAGTTTGCTAGGGGTTATTTGAAAGTTCATTGTCTGCCTTTGTGTGATAATTGATGATTTAGTCAGGTATTATAGCGAAAATTATTTCTTATTATGGATAATATTTATCCGAATTACCTCTTCTCTCTCCACATTCTAAGTTTATTATGGGATAATATTTAAAATTATTAAAGGAAATTATTGATGAAACAGATACTTACAGCACTTTTTGCTATGCTTTTGGCATGGACATTTACAGGATGCGGGGATCAGCAAAAAGAGGCGACAAAGGTACTCAAGGTAGGTATGGAATTGGCATACCCTCCTTTTGAGATGAGTGACAAAGCGGGGAATCCTTCCGGTGTCTCTGTGGATTTTGCCAAAGCATTGGCAGCCTCCATGGGGAGAGAGGCGGTCATAGAGAATATCGCCTGGGATGGGCTGATTCCTTCACTGAAAACAGGCAAAATTGATCTGATCATCTCCTCTATGACCATTACAGACGAGAGGAAAAAGTCGATCGATTTTTCGATCCCCTATGCGCAGTCATCGTTGGCTATCCTGGCACATAAAAATGCAGGCATCAAGTCGATCAAGGATCTCAATGTCAAAGGCAGAAAAGTAGCAGTAAAAAAAGGCTCTACCGGTCACCTCTATGCCAAAGATCACTTGCCTAATGCTGAGATCCTAGTCTTCGACAAAGAGACTTCCTGCGTACTGGAAGTAGTGCAGGGCAAGGCAGACGGCTTTATCTATGACCAGTTGACGATCTATAAAAACTATGCCAAGAACAAAGAGACTACTGTCGCACTTTTGCAGTCTTTTCAGAAAGATCCTGAATACTGGGGTGTGGCACTGAAGCAGCACAGCCCACTCAAGGAAAAGGTCAATGCCTTTATCAAAAAAGCAAAATCTGACGGCACCTTTGCCAAATTTGCCAACACCTATCTGACAGAGGCCAAAAAGACCTTTGATAGCTTGGGTATTCCGTTCTTTTTTTAGGAGTATCTTATCGGTATCCAAGAATTTTTTATCCATGAATCAGGATTTAAGAAGACAAGCTCACTCAAAAAGCCTGTCTATCTCTTCAATCTGATCCTTCTTGGTGCTATGGTTTTTGCGACCTTTTATTTTATGTTTAAAAATATCTCCTACACCTTTCATTGGGATACGGTATATGCCTACAGGCAGAAGTTCATTGATGGTTTTTTGATGACGATTGTTATCTCTTTCTTTGCCCTGATGTTGAGTTTTGCCATAGGTCTCTTTTTTGCCTATGGTCAGAAGTCCAAGCTGCTGATCCTGCGATTTCTCTCCCGATTTTACATCGAACTGATTCGTGGCACACCACTACTGGTGCAGATACTGATCTTTTTTTATGTCTTTGCCAATAATCTTGGGTTTGAGAACAGGTATGTGGTAGGGACAGTGATACTGGCACTGTTTGCCGGTGCCTATGTCTCAGAGATCATCAGGGCGGCACTGGAGTCTGTGGATTATGAGCAGTATGAGACGAGCATGAGTCTGGGAATGACAGACACCCAGATGTATCTGTATATTATCTTTCCGCAGGCACTCAGGAGAATGCTTCCTGCACTTACCGGACAGTTTGCTTCCATCATTAAGGACTCTTCGTTACTTTCCATTATTTCGGTACGCGAACTGACGATGAATGCCCAGGAGGTCAATGCCTATACCTACTCGACACTGGAGAGCTATATCCCCCTAGCGATAGGCTATCTCCTGCTCACCTACCCGATCTCCTATTATACAGGCAGACTCGAAGCGCAAATGAAAAAGTAACTGTGTCCAGGGTCAGGCAAATGCCTCTCCCAAAATATCCTTTGCCTGCATCATGTCCTTGTCTCCGCGTCCGGAGAGGTTGACGAGGATGAGTTTGTTTTTGATGTCTTTAGGTTTCATTTTTTTGAGGTAGGCGATGGCATGTGCGCTTTCAAAAGCGGGGATGATACCCTCTCTCTGGCTGAGCCAGACAAATGCCTCTATCGCCTCGTCATCCGTGATATGGTCATAGCGTACTCTGCCGGCTTCTTTGAGATAGGCGTGCTCGGGTCCGATACCGGGGTAGTCCAGTCCGGCAGAGATGGAGTGTGCCTCCTGGATCTGACCATCTTCATCCTGCAGGAGGTAGCTGAGCTGTCCGTGCAGCACGCCCGGAGAGCCTTTTGCCAAAGAGCAGCCATGCTTGGAGTCCAGACCTAATCCACCCGCTTCTATACCGATACACTCTACGCCCTCATCCTGCAAAAAGTGATTGAAAATGCCCATGGCATTGCTGCCTCCGCCGATACAGGCGATGACCTTGTCGGGGAGTCTTCCTTCGGCCTCATTGAGCTGTGTTTTGGCTTCCCAGCCGATGATGCTTTGAATATCGCGTACCATCATAGGGTAGGGGTGCGGACCGGCAACCGTACCGATGAGATAGTAGGTGTCGCGCGCGTGGGTGACCCAGTGGCGGATGGCATCATTCATGGCATCTTTGAGTGTTTTGGATCCGCTTTGGACTGCGTGGACTTTGGCGCCGAGCAGTTTCATGCGAAAGACATTGAGCTCCTGTCGTGCTACATCCTTGGCTCCCATGAATACCTCACACTCCAGCCCAAAAAGTGCCGCCACAGTAGCAGTGGCGACCCCATGCTGTCCCGCACCGGTCTCTGCGATGATCTTCTTCTTGCCCAGCCGTTTGGCCAGCACTGCCTGTGCGACACAGTGGTTGATCTTGTGGGCACCGGTGTGGTTGAGATCTTCGCGTTTGAGATAGACTTTTGTGCCGATCTCTTCGGAGATATTGGCAGCATAGTAGAGTGCGGAGGGTCTGCCGACATAGTGCTTGTAATAGTAGTCCACTTCCCCCCAAAAACCGGGATCAAAACGTACTGCTTCATAGTCCAGTCTCAGATGCTCCAGTGCGGGCATCAGCGTCTCCGGTACAAAACGCCCGCCAAATTTGCCAAAATGCCCGTTCGCGTCAGGATCAAAAGGGCTTGGTTGTGGGATATAGTATTTCTCTCGCATAGTTTTTTCCGTATAATGTATTTGTGATATTGTATCGAAAATGAGGTCTCACTTCGTTTGATTGTCCTCATTCATCTTTTTGAACCATCTGATATGCTCCAGATGTTCTTGGTAGGTGCTGGTAAAATTATGAGAGCCGTTGGTGGCGAGCATAAAGTAGAGATAGTCGCTTTTTGCTGGGTGTATCACGGCCTGGACTGCTACTTCTGAGGCACTGCCTATGGGCTCTGGAGGCAAGCCTTTGTACCGGTAGGTGTTGTAGCGTGACTGATCCTCTTTGATGCGCTGAGGCGTGATAATGGTATGTGAATACCTGCCGTAGTTGAGTGTAGCATCGAGCTGAAGTTTCATATCCTTTTTGAGTCGGTTCTTTATGACGGAGGCGATGAGTGGCATCTCCTTTCTGTTTTGGGTCTCTCTCTGGATGATGGAGGCGAGGATGAGGATCCTTTTTCTCTCTTTTGCGTCTGGGTCTATGCCTTGCCGTGAAAGGATCTTTGTCAGCCTCTCTTGGGAGGTGAACGTGCAGTAGTAGGCGATGGCAGTAGATGTTGTATCGTAGGGTATCTGATAGTATCCGGCCAGGATGCCGCCATCTCGGTAGGGTGCATATCGATGGTATGCGCCGAGGATCTTTTTTGGGTTGAGACGGGTTTGTTTGGCCGTGCGGAGTGCAAAGTCATGGATACTGTCCCCTGCATACATCACGATACGTCTGGTGGGTTCCCTCTGTTTTTTCGAGAGCAGAGAGACAAATGTCTCTCTGGTGAGCTTGACTTTTGGATCAAATCGCACCCAACCCTCTTTGATGTTTGGGAATCTTTTGGTATGTCTATAGTCCAGGATATTGAGATCGGCTCCCTGTTTTCTGAGTTGCGAGAGGAGTGGAAAATCTGTGTTGTTTGAGAGGTAGAGGAGTTTGGGTGGGGTGATGAGGGCATAGTAGTGATGGATGATATATATTGAGAGAAAAAGCAATGATGAAATGATTACTATTTTTACTTTTTTTGCTTCCAAAATATTTCCTGAATCGTTTAGCTTTTTGTTGCTTCTTTGTTCATTTTTTCTTTTTTTTAGTGGATAAAAAAAGAAAGAAACGAACCAAAAAAGAAAAAAATCCAAAGAGCTGACGCCCCTAAAATATTCTAATAAAATAGAGATTTTTTGTATATCTTTAAGCTTCCTTTGAAATCATATACTATACTTTTTCCTAATTCCTAATTCCTAATTCCTAATTCCTAATTCCTAATTCCTAATTCC
>CAMZLC010000033.1 GCA_947311605.1 uncultured Sulfurovum sp. | reverse complement strand
GAATTGCATATTTCATTAATTTGGTTCCAATACCTGCTCTACGTACTTTTGGAGATACACCAACAGAGTACAGCCAGCCTCGATGACCATCATATCCAGCCATACAAGAACCAATAATTTCCCCATTCTTAACTGCAATAAATATAAGATCATCAATTTTTGTTTTAGATTCTAGAACAAAGGTTGGATCGTTATGGGCAGATCGCAATGGAAAAACTTCGCCCCAAAATTTAATAAGATTTAGTTTGTCACTTTCTTCATACTTTCTCAAAATCATAAAATCATTCCTGCAGAAATTAACGTTCTACTTTCCATTTGTGTGCCTAACGGGCGCGCCGATCACCATTCAGTCTGCTATCAGAAAATCCCGTAGGGTTTTCTGGTAGCAGACTTGATGTGTGTATCCTGTCATTTGTTGGACGTAGCGGAGCGGAGACCAACGAATGGCAGAGGATCACGTTCAGTGATCAGCGCGCCCGTTGCACGCTCCCGTTCCGCGGGTGCGTGCAACTATTTATTCAAGGAACATTATATACACAATAGCCTTAATATCCAAAAATAACAGACAGGAAAAGTGTCTGTTAATTAGTAAAAATATTGCAATATGAAAGATTTTTACTACTTTTTTAGGAATTATACTAGAATTATAATAATACATACTGTCCTTTTGGCACTAATATTACCGTTATATGGACAAAGTGTTCTGTTATTTTGTCAACAATCCATTAAAAGGACACAATGTCCTGTGTCCAGTTTCGACACATTGCACTATCGCAAAAGTAATATCCTAAAACACACTTGGATTTTCTTATTGCGGTATTCCTCCTCTCAACCAACTATGCTATAATGCCGCTAAAAACAGACGGAAGACCATGAGCTCCAGACACTGCACCGTACGACAGCTTCTTCATCAGGCACTGGGCTATAGGCGTGCCCTGCTCAAAGGCAATGCCGTAGCGATCGTCGCTACCCTGATGACCGTGATCATTCCGCTCTTTATCCCTGTACTGGTGGATGAACTGCTGCTCAAAAAAAGCAGCGTCATGACCGGGTGGGTGGCAGCACATATCCTGCCGATGTCACTGGCGGGCTATGTGCTGTTTTTTCTGCTGCTGACACTGCTGCTGCGCACTGCAGGCTTCTTTCTCAATGTCATACAGGTACGGACTTTTCTGAGTATCTCCAAGGACATCTCCCTCAAGCTCCGTCAGAGAGCAGTGGCCTACCTGGCAGATGTCAGCCTCAAAGAGTATGAGATGATCAGCCCCTCCGCTATCACCTCCAAACTGGTGACCGATGTCAATACCGTGGACAGCTTTATCGGTACGACGGTGAGCAAGTTTGTGATCTCGATCCTGACACTGCTTTTTACGGCGGTGGTGCTGCTGCTGATCCACTGGAAGCTGGCGATCTTCATCCTCGTGACCAATCCTGTCGTCGTCTACTTCACCGCCAATCTCGCCCGCAATGTCGGCAAGCTCAAGCGCAAAGAGAATGCAGCCACAGAGCTGTTTCAGTCCGCACTGGGAGAGACGCTGGAGCTCTTCCATCAGATCAAAGCCGCCAACAAGGAGCAGTTCTTTTTTGACAGGGTAGAGGAGCGGGCAGGGGAGCTCAAGGAGACATCGGTACGCTTTGGCTGGCGCAGTGACCGTGCGATCCGGCTCTCGTTTCTGATCTTCCTGGGAGGCTATGAGGTCTTTCGTGCTGTGAGTATCCTGGCAGTAGCCTACAGTGACCTGAGCGTGGGGCTGATGCTGGCGATCTTTGGCTATCTCTGGATTATGATGACCCCTACGCAGGATATCATTAACTTCCAGTATGCCCTTGCCAATGCCAGGGCTGCCTGCAAGCGCATCAATGCGATCTTTGCCATGGAGCAGGAGGCTAGAGCTCATCCGGACAGGGATCCTTTTGTGGGTAAAGAGGCGATAGGGATCAAGGTCGAAGACCTCAGCTTCGGCTACACGAAAGAGAAAAAGATATTAGAAAATATCAATCTTCATATTAAAAAGGGTCAAAATGTGGCTATCGTCGGTGCCAGCGGCTCTGGAAAGACCACACTTGCCAATATTCTCGTCGGGTTTTATCCCTTTGATCTGGGCAGGATCCTTTATGATGATATCGGGCATGACAACATCGATCTGGCAACGATACGCAAGCATGCACATATGGTGCTGCAGCATCCCAAACTTTTCAACGACACCCTGCGGTTCAATCTGACCCTGGGAGAGCGCCACAGCCAAGAGCAGATAGACCATGCCGTCAAAGTGGCGCAACTCACTGGCGTGATCGAAGGACTGGAAAAAGGCCTGGATACTATGGTGGGCAAAGATGGCATCAAGCTTAGCGGAGGACAGCGTCAACGGGTGGCCATCGCCAGAATGGTCTTGATCGATCCCCAGATCGTCGTATTTGACGAGTCCACCTCGGCACTGGATGTACACACAGAAGCGAGGCTTTTTGCTGATCTTCACCACTATTTGACCCCCAAGACGGTGATCACCATTGCGCACAGGCTGAGTACGATACAGCATGCGGACTATATCTATGTGTTGGAAAACGGCAGCGTGGAGGATCACGGGACAGCAGAAGCACTGATGGCAAAAGACGAGAGTTATTTCTCGAAGATGATCTAAACGAAAAACAAGGAGTATTTACATGGATAGCATACAGGCAATTATCATCGGTATCATTGAGGGCTTTACAGAATTTCTGCCTATCTCCTCTACAGGGCATATGATCGTGGCAGGTAAATTTCTGGGCATCCCTCAGAGTGCCGTGATCAATGCCTACGAGATCATCATTCAGTTTGCAGCTATATTGGCTGTGATGCTGATCTACCGGGACAAACTCTCTCCCAAAAAAATCGATCTCTGGAGTAAGCTCATGCTGGCATTTCTTCCCTTTGCACTCGTCGGTTTTCTGGTCAAGGATTATGTGGATGTACTCTTCAATACCCAGACAGTCGCCTATATGTTCATTATCGGCGGCTTTGTGTTCCTGGTGCTGGAGTACTTTTACAAGGAGACGCCCTCTCAGGTCAGGGAGGCAGAAGGGGCGAGCTGGATGCAGGCACTCTGGATTGGTATCGCACAGATCTTCGCGATCATTCCGGGGACCAGCCGCTCAGGCGCCACGATCGTAGGTGGTTTGTTGGTGGGCTTGGATCGTAAGGCATCCTCTGACTTCTCCTTCCTGCTGGCGATCCCTGTGATGGGTGCCGTGTCGCTCTATTCGCTGCTCAAGCATTACCATGATTTTGCCGGTGCCAATATCACCGCTTTTGCCCTGGGCTTTGCCGTCGCTTTTGTGGTAGCCTATGTTACCGTCAAGCTCTTTTTGGTCTTTATCCGGCGTTTCTCCTTTGTACCCTTTGGTATCTATAGGATACTCTTTGGTATACTATTGCTTATGATTCTCTAAACTTGTATTGATACATTGAATTTATAGAGCTACCCTTTGGGCGGCTCACTTAAGTTCAAAAAGATTTTTGAACCTACGGGTTTGCACCGTATTCGGATCTATCTGCATTTATGAGACAAAACAGGATGGATCTTTTTGCATTTTGCCAACCTAGATAAATTTTAAGGCATACTTATGACATTTCAGGATTTCAATTTTCATCGCGATATCGCCAAAGGCGTAAAAATAGCAGGCTTCAAAGAGCCAAGCCCCATACAAAAAGAAGCGATCCCCATCATCGCCAATGGGCAGGATCTGGTAGGGCAAGCCCATACCGGTACGGGAAAAACAGCGGCCTTTGGACTGCCGATGATGGACATGATCGCACAGGGGCAGATTGAGCGGGCGCTGGTGATCACGCCGACCAGAGAGCTGGCGACGCAGGTGAGTGATGAACTCTATCATCTGGGGCGTTTTGCCGGGATACGCACGCTGACTGTCTATGGCGGCGTGGGCTACGGACGACAGATCGCGCTGATCCACAAAGGAGTACAGATCGTAGTCGCTACGCCGGGTCGCCTCAAAGATCTCTACAAAAAAGGCAAGATCGATGTTTTCAACCCGGAGATCGTAGTGCTCGATGAGGCGGACGAGATGCTGGATATGGGCTTTTTGGAGGATATCAAGGAGATCTTTGAGTATATCCCGCAGAACAGACAGACCCTGCTGTTTTCTGCGACAATGCCTGAGCCGATCAAGCAGCTGGCGGACCGGATCCTCTACCAGCCAGAGTTTATCTCAGTAGTGGGCGATGAAGCGACCACGAACAACATTATCGACCAGCGCTACTTTGTCATCAATGAGAGTCAAAGGGATGAAACCATCGTCAAGCTTCTTGAGGCAGAAGATTTCAATAAGTGCCTGATATTCTGCCGCATGAAGCGTGAGGTGGACAGACTCTCAGAACACCTGCAGGCGATGGGTTTCGCGGCAAGCGGACTCCATGGAGACATGGAGCAGATAGAGAGAGAGGCGGTGATCAAATCCTACCGTCGGGCCGAAACCAAAATCCTGGTAGCCACAGATGTGGCAGCCAGAGGACTGGATGTCAAAGATGTGACCCATGTATTCAATTTCCATATCCCTTTTGATCCCCAAAGTTATGTGCATCGTATCGGTCGTACTGGCAGGGCAGGAAAATCAGGACAGGCGATCACGCTGGTCACCACGGAAGAGTTTCGTGAACTGCAGCGGATTCAGAAGGAGGTAGGTGCCGAGATGCGCTTGGATACCTTGATGGTGGGTGATGGCAGTATCTCTCAGGAGTCCATTGATTTTATGGTGCAAAAACTGGACGAGACGGCGATCCATCCCAATATCGACAAGGTACTACACACCCTTTCCCGTATGGATCAGGGTACCTTTATCAAAAAAGCCCTCTCCTATATGCTTTCTCGTGAGCAAGGCACTGCAGGATTCCAGATTGGATATGATGCGTCAGAGGTGGAAAATATGCTGGACGAACATCAGCGCGAGCAGAAGCAGACAGGAAGTAACAAAAGAAAAAAAAGACGCAGATAGCAGCATGCTTTTAAGTAGAACTAAGCAAAAAAATAGCTAAAATTTGGAATCCCAATCAAGGGAATTTTCAGATTTCCCAAAGGTAGAAAACATGGAAGTGAATGTGATAGGAGAGGCACTCAAATTTATGGTGCTCGGCATGGGCGTAGTATTCATCTTCTTGTATGTGATGATTCTTTCGGTAAAAATACAGGCTTATGTGATTGGCAAATATTTTCCCGATAAAGTGCCAGCATCTACGCCATCGCCTGCCACGGCTGCTTCCGAAAATGCAGAAGAGAAGGCTCGTGTAGCAGCAGTGATTGCGGCAGTCACAGAATTCCGCAAAAACAAATCATAGAAAAAGGGTTTTAATGGCAAAAAAATACATTGATATTATGGACACCACCTTCAGGGACGGATTTCAATCAGTCTTTGGGGGAAGGGTGTTGATGGAGGATTTTTTTCCCGCAGTAGAAGCAGCCAAAAAAGCAGGCATCAGTCACTTCGAATTCGGCGGAGGTGCGAGATTTCAGAGCCTCTTCTTCTATCTACAGGAAAATGCTTTTGAGATGATGGGCAAGTTTCGGGAGATCGTAGGTCCCGAAGCCAACCTGCAGGTACTTTCGCGTGGTATCAATACGGTAATGCTGGATACTGGAAGTCGTGAGATGATCGATCTCTTTGCCAAGATGTTTGCCAAGCACGGCACCACTACCGTGAGGAACTTTGATGCCCTGAATGATGTGGACAATCTGGAGTACAGTGCAAGCTGTATCAACAAGCATAGCATGAACCACGAAGTGGTCGTCACTATGATGGACCTGCCTCCGGGATGTAAAGGAGCACATGATGTCGCTTTTTATGAAAAGACTCTCAGAAACATTTTGGACAGCGGGATAGCCTTTGACTCTGTCTGCTTCAAAGACGCTTCGGGCACCTCCAACCCCAACAAGGTCTTCGAGACGATCTCTATGGCCAGAAAACTTCTGGGCGAAGAGACACACCTGAGACTGCACACTCATGAGACCGCAGGTGTCAGTGTCGCTTGTTATCTGGCAGCCCTCGAAGGGGGAGCCAACGGTATCGACCTGGCGGCTTCTCCTGTCAGTGGCGGCACGAGTCAGCCTGACATCCTGACACTTCTTCACGCGACCAAAGGCACGGACTATAATCTGGGTGATCTCAAGCTGGAAAAGGTGCTTAAGTATGAAGAGACATTGCAACAATGTCTCTCTGAGTACTTTATCCCGCCAGAAGCGACTCAAGTCAGCCCATTGATCCCTTTCTCCCCTATGCCCGGTGGCGCATTGACAGCCAATACGCAGATGATGAGAGACAGCGGGAACCTGGAGAGATTTGATGAAGTGATCGCAGCAATGAAAGAGGTGGTAGAGCGTGGTGGATACGGTACATCGGTCACACCCGTTAGTCAGTTCTACTGGCAGCAGGCCTATGCCAATGTGATGTTTGGCTCCTGGAAGCAGATCGCTCCGGGCTATGGGAGAATGGTACTCGGACGTTTTGGTAAAACGCCAGTAGCACCGGATCCTGAGATTGTAGCATTGGCAGCAGCTAAGCTGGATCTAGAGCCGACCACAGAAAACCCTCTGGATATCGCAGACAGAAATGTAGAGAAGTCTATCGCACACTGGAAAGGCGTGCTCGAAGAAGAGGGGCTGAAGACAAGCGATGAAAATATCTTTATTGCAGCAGCTTGTGATCAAAAGGGTATTGCGTTCCTCAAGGGTGATGGGCCTTTGATGGTAAGAAAAGGCGAAAATGAATGTAATGGAGCAGAGATGGCAGGAAATTATACAGTAGTGGTCGATGGGAAGAAATACAGTGTACAGGTAGCTGAAGGGGATGCGGACATACAGGTCACAGAGGCAGCCCCGGTAGCAGCAATTGAAGCAGCAGTACCGGTAGCAGGTGGAAGCGCAGGTGCCACAGAGGTACTTTCGCAGACTCCAGGCAATGTCTGGAAGATCACAAAGAATGTCGGTGATACCGTGGCCGAAGGGGATGTGATCATGATCCTGGAGGCCATGAAGATGGAGATCGATATCCCTTCGCCAAACGCGGGGACGATCACCTCTATCAATGTCAATGCCAATGATGCTGTCCAAGACGGTCAACTTCTCGCAACCATATCATAAGGCAAACCATGAAGGTGAAACAGATTTTCCTTGCGCTTCTTTTTGTTTGCGCATTCATGACTACTGCGATACAAGCAAGTAGCCAAGAGCATCAAGCAGTACCAGCGACAGCCACTGCAGAAGAGGGTAGCGTCAAGCATGCTTATCAGCCCAAGAGTCTGAGTCAGCTTGCAGTCAGTTTTTGGGAAACCACGGGACTGCGTGCGATCTTCGATACCGATGATGGCGAGATGGCTATTGATCCCTCCGGTAAAAGTAAACCGATGTCTGCCTTTGAGTCTTCTCTTGGTAGGATCATTATGATCCTGATCGTCTTCATACTCTTCTATCTGGCCATTGCCAAAGGATTTGAGCCGCTGCTGCTTATTCCTATTGCCTTCGGGGGTCTGCTTGCCAATATCCCTCTGGCACACATGACTGGCCCACATGGCATGCTGGGGGTCATCTACAATATGGGTATCGCCAATGAATTCTTCCCTTTGCTTATCTTCATGGGCGTAGGAGCGATGACGGACTTTGGCCCGCTGCTCGCCAATCCCAAAACAGCGCTGCTGGGCGGTGCGGCACAGTTTGGCATCTTTGGTTCACTGGTAGGTGCGGTGGCACTGGGCTTTGACTTGCAGTCAGCTTCTGCGATCTCTATTATCGGTGGGGCAGACGGTCCGACATCGATCTTTATCGCCAACCGACTGGCACCAGAAATGCTGGGCGCTATCGCAGTCGCTGCTTACTCCTATATGGCTTTGGTGCCGGTGATCCAACCTCCGATCATGAAGCTACTCACGACGGAAGAAGAGCGCAAGATCCAAATGGGAATACAGAGAAAGGTGCATAGCAGAGAGAAACTTATTTTCCCTATTGTGGTCTTGATGCTCTCTATCCTGATTCTTCCAGAATCCACTCCGCTGATCGGTGCTTTTGCTTTTGGAAACTTTGCCAAAGAGTCTGGTGTGGTAGACAGATTAAGCGATACCATGCAAAACGCGTTGATCAATACTGTGACGATATTCCTGGGATTGGGTGTCGGCTCCAAACTGGCAGCAGATAAATTTCTAGTGATCGAAAGTCTTGGGATCATGATCATTGGTCTTCTTGCCTTCTCGGCAGGTACCGCCATGGGAGTCATCATGGCTAAGATAATGAATAAATTTTCTAAAGAGCCTATCAATCCACTGATCGGTGCAGCCGGTGTCTCTGCCGTACCCATGGCAGCGCGGGTAGTGAGCAAGGTTGGATCCGATGCCAAGCCTGGCAATATTCTGCTCATGCATGCGATGGGTCCCAATGTGGCAGGTGTGATAGGCTCAGCGGTGGCAGCAGGCGTACTGTTGTCTATATTTAAATAACACAAAGAGGGAAACATGGGTATGCTTATGCCAAAAGGGCTAGACGAACTAGGACTTGAAAATATAGGAAGGGTCTTTTATAACACGGATTACAGCGAACTGATCGCACATGAGATTAACCACGGTGAGTGCAAACTTTCCACTTCTGGTGCGACGATCTGCGATACGGGTATTTTTACAGGCAGAAGCCCCAAGGATAAGTACTTCGTGGATCAGGAACCCTCCAACCAATATATCGCATGGGGGGAGACCAACAAGCCGATTGATGGAGAGATCTTCGATGAGCTTCTATCGCTGACAAAAGCGCAACTTTCAGGGAAAGACATCTATGTGGTGGATGCCTTTTGTGGTGCCAGTGAAGCAAGCCGAAGAAAAATCCGCTTCATCTCCGAAGTAGCATGGCAGGCACATTTTGTCAAGAATATGTTTATTCGTCCTACAGAGGATGAGCTCAGAGACTTCAAGCCAGACTTTATCGTCTATAATAGCTGTAAAACCACCAACAAAAAATATAAAGAGCATGGCATGCACTCTGATGTCTATGTGCTCTTCAATATCGAAAAAAATATCTCTATTATTGGCGGTACCTGGTATGGAGGAGAGATGAAGAAGGGCATCTTCTCCATGATGAACTACTGGCTTCCGCTTGAAAATAAGCTGCCTATGCACTGCTCTGCCAACGTAGGGGAGGGGGGAGATGTCTGCCTCTTCTTTGGACTCTCTGGTACAGGAAAGACCACACTCTCTACCGATCCTCACCGTGCATTGATCGGTGATGATGAGCATGGCTGGGATAATGATGGTGTCTTTAACTTCGAGGGTGGATGCTATGCCAAAGTCATCAATCTCGATCCCAGAAGCGAGCCTGAAATATTTGGTGCAATCAGCAAGGACGCACTGTTGGAGAACGTGATTTATGATGATACCGGAAGGGTAGACTATGAGAATGGCAGCAAAACAGAAAACACCCGTGTCTCCTACCCCATAGAGCATATCAGGAACCATAAAGAAGATCTCCATGCAGGACATCCGAGCAATATCATTTTCCTGACGGCGGATGCTTTTGGCGTATTGCCTCCCGTCAGTAAACTGACCAAAGAGCAGGCGATGTACTACTTTCTCTCTGGTTATACTGCCAAGGTGGCCGGTACAGAAAGGGGTATTACGGAGCCAGTAGCTGCTTTTTCCGCCTGTTTCGGGGAGGCATTCCTCCCGCTTTATCCCACAGATTACGCCAGGCTTTTGGGCGAAAAAATAGACAAGTATGGTGTGAATGTCTATCTGGTCAATACCGGCTGGACTGGCGGCGTCTATGGCGTAGGCAAGCGCATGAGTATCAAAGACACAAGAGCGTGCATTACTGGTATACTCGATGGCTCGATCAATGACGCTGAATTTGATACGCTTCCTGTATTTAACCTTGCTATTCCCAAGTCGCTCAAAGGCGTCAAGGATTATACGGTGCTCAATCCCATGAAGACCTGGGCTGATCAGGAAAAATATATGGAAACACTCAAAGAGCTTGCCCATATGTTCCAACAAAACTTCAAGCGCTATGACAGCCATGGTGATGAATTCAACTTTGAATCTGCAGGACCACAGATATAATCACCCAAGGCACCCCTTATGCTTACCAAGCTCAAATTCAAACTCCTTAATATGTTTAGGGAGTTTCTTGTCTATCACAGCTCCTCTCTCGAATTCAGGGCTGAATTGATTCTTCTGATGGTAATGTCTAACAATCACATCGTAGAGTGTGAGGAGAAGATCATCAAAAAGATTGCCGCGGAGATCTATGGAGACAATGCAGATAGGTCTAGGCTTCTTCTGGAAACCATCCATGAACTTCATGACAAAGTGCTGGTGAAAAACGGTCTGGACTATACGGATCTGATCATGAAAATCACCAACGATATCAAGCGAACCCCACGTTTTGTAAATAAGATAAATATTGAGCATCTAAAGCAATTTAAAGTTTGTATTGCAGAGGAAGAAGAGCGTATTTTTCATGATCGCATTATTGATTTTCTACACGAGCTGAAGGAGGAGTATGGAAAGCTATAGGATGCTTATCTCTGGAAAAGTACAGCATGTATATTATAGAAAGTGTGTATCCCAAGCATTGATGAAATTGGGGTTACAGGGCTATGTTAGAAACCTTGAAAATGGTGTTGTAGAGGTAGTTGCGCGTATCTATGAGGATGAATTTGATACGGTACTTGGCATACTGGAAAAAGGCTCACCCCTCAGCAAAGTATCAGATATCAGCACAGAAGTGCTTGAAGATGACGATATTATTTATGATGGATTTGAAATTAGATATTAAGTTTATTGTATACACAATAAAGAGGGTATAATACCTTATCTTTACAACAAAAGGAGAATAAAAGATGGATGCAATTAAAATCTTGGGTAGTCTATTGAGTAGTGGTGCACTCACTAAAGGCTCAGGCGGGGATATTCTTGGAAGTTTGGTTGGAGCAGCACTTGGGGGATCCCAAGGACAGCCCACACAGGGTGGCGGATCACTGGGTGATCTTCTCGGTTCTGTACTGGGTGGCGGAGCAGGACAAGGGTCTTCTGGCGGTGGACTGGGTGATCTTCTAGGTGGACTGCTGGGTGGCGGGAAAACAACCTCTTCTGGCGGTGGACTGGGCGATCTTCTCGGCTCTGTCCTTGGCGGAAATAAGGGAAACACCACTACTCCTACAGACTCCAAAGGGCTCGAGGACCTTTTGGGTATAGGGAAAAACGGAGGTCTAGGAGATCTTCTGGGTGGTGCATTGGCAAAATATGGACAGGTTAATAATCCTAATGTCCCCACTCCCAGCAGCAATGATCACAGCATGCTTCCAGAAGGTCTTGACCCTAGCGAG